>JAAYHZ010000194.1 GCA_012744235.1 Clostridiaceae bacterium | reverse complement strand
TCCATAGGCTGTCGTTTTCCCCTACCTTGTAATACAAAATGATTCTTCCGTCGGGGGCCTTAAAAAGAACCGGGTTCCAATGGGCAATGCCTTCCTCGTCCGCGAGAACTTGCGGGAAACTCCAATTACCGTCCTTGCGCCTTGCGTACCAAATCGCTGTATCGGGTTTTTTTTCCGCCGTTCCTCCGAACCAAGCCGCAAGGGTATCTCCGTTGTCCAACTCCACAAGCGTGGAGGCGTGGCAGCTTAAAAACGGTCGGTCGTCCCCAAAAATATATTCTTTTCTTTCCGTTATTTTACATCCTCTTTTCATGATTCCCTCCTCGTTTCACGGATTTCGAAAATCTTTGGACGGTTCCCAATCCCATTTCAATTCCCTTCTGAACCACATGTACACCTTTCCGTCTTCGGCACCCGATACGATGTCCGGTTCGCCGTCGCCGTCAAGATCCGTACACCAAGGGGAGCACTTGTGACACACAAGATCGATGGGCGTTCCGTCCTTGAACGTAATCAGTCGCGGTCTTTCAAATACGGGTTCCGAATCGGTCCCCGCATTCTTAAGCCAAAATAAGGTGGCTTTCCGCGGGAAAAATGCATTAATATGTACGTTCAGGTCCCGATGGGTACCTCCTATGATGTCCGTATTGCCGTCTCCGTCCCAATCGCAGGCAAAAAGCACCGTTCTACCGAGATGACCGCCCGGACCGCAGCATTTGACGGCACATCCGTCCGTGTATCGTAATAGACGGCCTTCACGTACCGCCGTGCAATCCTTCTCGTCTTTTTCGAAGAACTGCGCCAAGCCGTCTATGTTGACGGCGATCAATCTTCCGTTATTCCATAGAGCAGGTCTTGATCGCCAAGCCGTTGCAAAATCCTTACCGTTTAATTGTAAGACAACTCCGGTATCAAATACGGGGTGGGTTCGGGTGCCGATGTTGCGATACCACGTTATTTTCCCCGTTATATCGTTGGTAAGCAGGTCAACCAGCCCGTCCCCGTCCCAATCGACGGCCAGAGGATTCGTATACCCCCATCTTTTTTCGGCCGGCCCCTGTATCGAACCCGAATCCCCGGCTTGGTGGCGTATCCGTTTTCCGTCCTTTGTTTTTAAGGGTTTACCGGCGCGATACGAAAACTTGTAGGGCTCATTGGCCGTGTTTTCAAAATACCACAAATAGCCGGACGAGTCTCCGACCACGAGGTCCAAGTCTTTATCGTTATCCGCATCGATGAAGCACGGTACCGACAACGTTTCCGCCCTTACGTCCCCTCCTTGCTTTAGAAGAGGAGGCCGTTCTACGAAGCCTTCGTCCGTGTTTTCAAGCCAAAATACCGTCCCCGGATTCCCCGAAACCAAGATGTCCGTTTTTCCGTCCCTATTGATGTCAAAGGGAAAAAACGACGTAAAGTAATGGGCTCTTTGCAAAGGACTGCATTTCATCTCCGTCGGTGAACCGACGGGCTTTAACGGTTTGTCCGTCTTTAGCATGTAGAGCCGGTCAATATTCATTCTTACAAGAAGCTCCGGCTTTCCGTCTCCGTCCAAGTCTGCCGGTACGGCGTCTAGTACGTGATCCCATGAACGAAAGCGGCAAATCTCCTCGACGTCTTTATATACCGGATTTTCATTGGACCCGGAATTGTAAATAACATAGAGTATCGTATCGCCTTGTTTTCCTCTCCATTGTCCGTTGTCATCGTAACCTCTTCCGAAACCGGCGGTAGGATGTTCGTTGTCTCTCCAAAGGCTCATCCCGTCCGGCCAATATTTTGAGCTCCAATCGGAACAAGACATCAAAAGATGAACCGCCTCATTCCCCGGCAGAGTAAAAGAATGCAACGAGGCAAGGGAAGCGCCCTTCGGAGCACGGAGCTTTTTTAAAAGCTCTTCCATGCACAGCACCTTTTCTTTGCTTGCTTCGAATACGGGGTTGCTTCGCGGTCCGATATTTCGATACAGCATTAAACAATCATCCTTCAGCGTCAGCAAATAAAACCCCGTTTTCTCATCCGTCGGCAAAGGGATGCAATATCGGCCTTCGATTCCTTCTAAAAATTCGGCAGGCTTGTAGACGGGAATGGTATTTTGAAATCTTTGGTCCTCTCGGTATAAGTAGGTTCCGCCTCCAAAAAAGCGGGGATTGGCGTTGTACAAAATATCACTGCCTCCCGTACCCGTCCAATCGACTACGGCGACGGACCCGTCCAAGGCTTCCCCTAACTCGGTAAACTCGTCCGGAGAGGTTTGCATGGCACGCATCAAATACTTGTTCATAACACGTATCTCCTTAAAACCCCTTTTCATTTCACGATCTAGTTATCGGTATTCCGAACGCCCGAGCGTATTCCGCCGAAAGGGAATGCAAAAATTCAATTTCATATCGGTGAGAGATATCAAAGCCGGAGATCTCCTTGCTTCTGCATTCAAGCCGAATCCCTAATCCCTCCAATTGCATATAATACTTCGCATTGACGGGATAGTATTGGTATTCGATGGCCGAAGCAAACCCGAGAAAGCTTTGAAGTCTTTTCGCCTGCTCCGGGTTGCTTGACCGCAACATCATCAACCCTTTGTAAAGCTCGGGATGAAAATTCGCCATAACTCCGCTGTATCCCGCCGCTCCGTACTCCAAAGTCTCTAATAAAGTCGCCGCATTCGCATTAAAGACCTTCAAACCTTTCGGCGATGCCTTCCGTATTTTCTCCTTAATGAGCTTAGGATTTCGGCAGGTATCCTTTAAAAAGAAGAATCTTCCGGTGTCGGCAAGCCATTCCGCAAGCTCGGGCGTTACGATCCGTTTGTAAGGATACGGACACTCATATATTCCCAAAGGGATGTCCGGAATCCATTGAAGCAAGCTTTCGATGTTTTTCATAAGGACCGAGTCCGGCTCATCCCGTCGGGCCAGCCGGCTGCCGATGAGAACCAAGGCATCAATGCCCGTATCCGCCATGGCCTTTAGCTCCTCCCTTTGTTCTTTCACGGATTCCGAAATATGCCCGGACGCGATTACGGGAACCCTGCCTCTTGCCAGCTCCTTGACGGTTCGTGCAAGGCGGGTTCTTTCCTCCAAGGTCAAGAAAAACATTTCGCTTGACTGGCAGACGGCAAACAAACCGTCCACCCCTTTGTCGATATACCACTCCACAATATTTTCCAAAACACCGTAGTCGATTTTATTGTCTTTAAAAGGCGTTATCATGGTAGGCCAAATCCCGTCCGGAATAACGGCTTTCATATTATGCACTCCTTTCACTGTCGCGTTGTGTATCCATTCTTGTCTGCATGATCCTTCGAACTTCCTCAAGGTCCTCCTGCGTATCCACACTCAGCGCGTTGTAGTCGTACCGGGTTTTCACCACCTTGATTTTATACCCGTGCTCCAGCACCTTAAGCTGTTCTAAAGATTCGGTCAGAGCCAAGGGTGTATTTTCAAGATCGACGTAAGTTAAGAGAAACTCTTTTCGATATGCGTATATGCCAATATGTTCATAAACCTCGAGGTACTCCGATTTTCTCGGATATGGAATCAAGGACCGGGAAAAATACAAAGCATTGCCTTGGCGGTCGGTGACCACCTTCACCGTATTGGGGTCATGGAACATGCTTTCCTTTGCGATTCGGTATGCGCCTGTGGCCATAACGGCATTCTTGTCCTCTAAAAGCGCCGAAACGATTTCATCGATGATCTCGGGCAGGATAAGAGGCTCATCCCCTTGAATATTCACCACAATATCGCAATCCGTGTTTCGCGCAACCTCGGAAACCCTGTCGCTTCCGGTTTGATGGTCTTTGGATGTCATGGCTGCTTCTCCCCCGAAGCCCTCTACCGCTTTGTATATCCGTTCATCGTCGGTGGCAACGATGACCTTATCGATCAGTTTCGCTTTGCATGCTTGTTCGTAAACGTGTTGAATCATAGGCTTTCCGCAAATGTCCTTCAACGGCTTTCCTTCCAACCTCGTTGAGCCGTAACGTGCAGGGATAATGCCGATTGTTTTCATGTTGACCCTCCGTAAAATTTCATTTTGTTATTCCGTCATTACTTTAACAACAATTTTTACAACACCGCTTTCTTTTTCGGCATTCCTTCCGGGCATATGGGCATCTTCGGGAAAAAGAATCATAAAGCTTCCTTCATCGACGGTGATAAAGTCCCCTTCCCCCGAATACCGGGCAACGTCGTTGTCGGCGTCGTATTCTTTTGTATTACTCAGGCTGTGAATGTTGGCATAGCCGATTCTCTCACGGCCTTTGCAAACATATTGAATGTCAATATACTTTCCGTGAGCTTCCCATTGGGTATTGTCGACGGGCTTCGTTGTGTATTCGCTGACAACGGCATACAATTTTTTACCGTCAATCTCATGTACCCCGATCTCCGGATCGGATTTCGCAATTTTTTGTAAAAAAGCAAGTCCGCGGGCAATTCTTTCGTCGATTCCTTGGTATATACGGGCATTGTAAAGCTTATCGGTTATCATATTCGGAATCCTCCTTGATATATCAATACGTAAATTTTTTTGATTGAATCTTGCTTAGCATTAATGTTTTGTCCAACGGTTTAATTTCTTTTACGATATACTCCCTCATCGCCTGTCCTTCCGGCGACTGCTGCGGATAACTGATAAAGTCGAGATCGATACCGAGAGCACGGCTGACTTTCAAAGCCATTATAGGCCATATAACGCCGATATCGCCGACAATGGGAATGCTGTTTTCCAGTCTAGAGAATGCGGACATCTCCATACGGAACGGGATTTTCGACAGCTTGGTTTTGGGCAGCCCCTTGTCAATCGCTGATTGAATGGTACCGCTTTTTTTGTCCAGCTCCCAAGCTTTTTTCAGGTTCTCATCCAAATCGATCCTGATAATGGTTTTGTCCTTCAGACTGTAGGTGTTGTATCCCATCCGGTGGTGCCATATTCCGTGACCCGTATACGTTTCAAAGGGACCGTCATGGATCTCCTGCGTTAAGACAACGGCAGACTCAATAATCACATCCGCATCCTGCAGCATTTGAGCGATTCTTGCGCATCTTTGCGTATTCGGTATGCTGTCCGCGATGCACATGCCCACCGCTCCGCCGCCTACCAGTTGTGGAACACTGACAAGAACCGGTATCCCCTTCCTTGCTCCCGTACCGATCATGGTGCGTTCATCGGCCCCTAAGCCGGCTACGCTTTCAAAGGGCATGCCGTAAGTCCTTGCAATGGCACCGATTTCGTAAGCGAGCATTTCCGTGCGTAGTCCCATGGGATAAGCCATATTCCCCGCCGCCTTGATGATGACCGAGCCTTCGATTTCGGCGCCTCGTTTTAACAGGTTTTCGTCCAAAATCATCTCTTTACTTAAGGTATCCAATTGCTCTTCCGTCATTTCGGTAAACTCAAATATGTTACCTCTCGGTGTTTTGGAAAGGTCAATGTATCCTTTTAATTTTTCCGCATCCACCCTCTTTACCTTATCAAGAACGCCGCCCATTTCATGGGCAATTACCGCGGAGCTGGTGGTAACGCCGTCGATGATTCCTTTTTTCATAAGCTCCGCGATCAGCGTCGTAACCCCTTCGTGGATGTTGGGCCCGCTGCCCGTAGCCACAACCACTTTACCGCCTTTTTTCTTCACCTCGACTATTTTATCCACGGACCGATCCGTGAAGCTTTTTGTCTCGGCATCCAAAAGGTTATACAAACCGTTTATGACCTCGCAATTTACATTCATTTCCTACCCCCTCGCTTTGGTATATATTGTTCTATATATTAGAACACTGTTCTCTAATAAATATATTATGATACATTAAAAAAAATATCAACCATGAGGACAAATATTTAATCGTTACGTATTTTCAATCTTGAGACGTAGCCGCCACTATGCCGGTCCAAGGAATAGACTTCGAGCCATAGGTCGGAAGCTCTTTGTTCTTGTTTTAAGGGGATTTTTCCTTGTACTTCTTGAAAACCCCTTACCTTTACAACGGTATGGTCGATTTGTTTTACGGTCATGGAAGGAAGGGCTTTTCCCTTCTCCGCTGCAGGAGGAAGCGCGGGGTTTCCGTTATATACCGTAACCAAGGTCCGGTTGCTGTTGAACACTCCTTGGTTTTTAAGAGTAAAACAAATCGTTTGGTCGACGATTTTCGCATCGTTAACGTCCACATGATGATGCAATTGGTCTTCTTTAACGGAAACACAAGCATATGCGTCCACAATTCCGTAGCCTAGCAAGTCGCTTTTGCCATCCTCGTCAACAGGCAATTGTTGGGGCATATACGCCGTATTCTGCATGATTTGCTTTATTTGCTCGTTTTTCAACTGCGGAAATCTTGCTCTTACCAACGCGGCTACGCCTCCCGCGAATCCGCACGCCATACAACCGCCGGTAAAAAAGATGTAATTTTGATCGCCGCCGTAGCCGTAAATATGGTCCGTTTCCGGCTTTCCCTTTCGTTCCCCTCCGGGAGCGGCCATATCCACGTAATCCGCAGAGTCGCATATATCTGCCGGCAAATGATGTCGGTTGGAGGATCCGACGGCAATCACGGCATCCGTTCCGGTGTAATAAGCCACCCTTCGACCGCGATTGTCACAGGTCCCGGAAAAGATCATACAATCGTTATCGTAGGCATAGTCCAATGCTTCCAACAGCTCCGTATTATCATACGGAAAAGCAAAGTCGCCACCCAACTCAAACAGGCTTTTCCCGTATTCTCGTTCTCCGTTTAAATATCCGTGGGGCATAACGATAACGGATGCACCGTTATCCACGGCAAAGCGTACGGCTTTACTCCAGCAGTCCGGATTTCCGTAACCTACTCGGACAATCATAATTTTGCATTCGGGAGCCGTATTTGCAATCTCGCCCGCCACAAATACGTGGTGGCCTTTATGATAATCGTTTTGAGGGTTGTCGTATTCCAACGTATAGTCATCGGAAAACGCGTCATAACCGTTGACCGTGCCGATACCGGGAATGCTCTTTTCCCAAAGATGCCCCTCCATCATGGGATGGTGACGATACCCTAAGTCGATTACCGCGACAATGATATCGGCGGATGAACGGGTAATCCGGTGGGCTTGATGAACATTCAAGCATTCCAATGCCCAACCGTAAGGCTTTAAAGAAAAATCGGATAAGTCATTCATGCTTTATCCTCCTACCCAATGGGGTTCCAAACGATCTCTACCTTTTTTCCGGGTACCGCTTCGATGTTGATCAAGGTGTCGGCGCCCTTTCGTTTTATACTCTCCGTTTTATTATGTCCCGTAAATCCCCCTGACGTTATTGAAAATGAGGTGTTCACTTTGGCCGTATGAGGATCGATGCTTACACCGGAAATTTTTACGGTCACCATGGAGTTGATAACGCCGACAGGCCAGCTTCCGTTCATGTCGAATCGGATTCGGTTTTCTTCGCATTCCACGTTTTCGATACGAATGTTTCTTCTCATCAGCTCGTAATCAATCGCGTCATCCGGTTTTACGGCCCAAAAATTCCCTTCGGATATTTCGTACAGCTTTTCGAAGTACCGGGTAAGATACAAGGGGGTGGTGCATTTGTGAGATTGGGGTACATCCCACATCACAAGATGGGTGGTCAACAGCACCCAAGAATCCTTAACAAAGTCAAGGGTCAAGTTTTCCAACCTCAACTCGTTCGGCCATCCCGGTCTTTCTTTAAAGCCGCCGGATGCCAGCATGCAATTTCCGATGTTGTAAAAATCGTAGCTTTCTCGGTTCGGGCCTCCTTCTACCGACACGCAAGCCAAGTAATGCTGCTTTACCAAATCCAAAACGGATTCGTAGTTATACATATCGTTGCATACGGTAAAGATCCGGACCGGGTAATCAATCTCATCCTCAAGTCTGTATTTGCTCCATACGATTTCTCGAAACATGTTCAGTCCCGGCGATGCCGGAAAACAATAGTGGCTCCAGCTGTGATTGCCGACTCCCCAGCCTTTGTTCAATAAAAACTTCAAATCATCGGCGCTCATATGGACATAATCATTCAAAGAGCATAAATAGCAATTTCGTTTTCGTCCCAATTGGCCGGCTACCACATCCACATGTCCCGGTATATTGAACCTTTCATGAATTGGCAGGGCATTGGCCAGACAATCCACCGTTCCTTCATCGTAGGTCATGGAAAATGCAAATAACGCATCGTTTTTGAATCGGCAAATACGAACATCAATGTTGCTCATGGCGACCTCCTGCCGTCAATTTTAAAATGAATCGTCAATGACTATTTTCTTGCCTGTGATTGCGCCTTCCGTGGCGATTACGGCGATTCTGTTTGCACGTAAAGAGTGCTCCGTGTTGACGATGGGGCTTCCTTTCAGCCAGGTTTCCACCACACTCATTCGCTCCGGCAAAGGAACCTTCATGCCGACACTCTCTTGGTTTGTACAGAAAACCGTTCCCGCCGCCATGTCCATATCCAGCACTCCCTGTGTTCCGGCAATCATAACCCGATAATCGCTTCCTTTTGTTTGCGGGAGCATGCGTTGGCCTTCAATGACCGCCGTGCCGCCGTTGCTTAATTCGCAGTACATGGATGCATGGTTTCGCAAATTTACTTCGTTTTCGTATCCGATGTTTCCCGTTCGGGCAAGGATGCTTTGAATTTTCAATCCGGTCATCCACTCCAATGCATCGATTCCGTGTATCAAAAGGTCCAAGAACATGCCTCCGGACCGATTC
>JAAYHZ010000193.1 GCA_012744235.1 Clostridiaceae bacterium | reverse complement strand
TCATAAGGGTGAACTCTCTCTTTTTATTTCCGAATGTATATTGACGCTATCGGTTTTCACAAATCATTTGACTTTATTTTCAAAATGATATTATAATAAACTGTATAGGTTAGGTGAAAAAAGCCACTATATCTTGTATTTTAATAAGAAATTTGATTCTTTTTATTTTGCATGCAATTTTAATCGTCAATCGAAAAATCGAGAAAACAACAGGATAAAGAAAAGAAATATGGAATTTGGAGGGACAGTATGTCAAAAGCAAAAACAACATACGATGACGACAGCATAAGGGCTTTGAAAGGACCGGATCGTGTAAGGCTGCGTCCCGCGGTCATATTCGGCTCGGACGGGTTGGACGGGTGTAAGCAAAGCTTTTTTGAAATACTGTCCAATTCGATCGATGAGGCGAGAGAAGGATACGGAAATGTAATCGAAGTTACCCGGTTTAAAGACAAATCCATCATGGTCAAGGACTACGGCCGAGGAACCCCGGTAGAGTTCAACGAAAAAGAAGGCCGCTACAATTGGGAATTGATTTACTGCGAACTGTACGCAGGAGGAAAGTACGACAACAACAAGGGAGACTTTTATCAATTCAGCTTAGGTTTAAACGGCTTAGGATGCTGTGCCACCCAGTACAGTGCGGAATACATGGACGTGGAGGTTTATCGGAACAATAAAAAGCACAACCTCCATTTTGAGAAAGGATACAACATCGGGGGCTTAAAAACCGTTTCCATAAAAGAGAATATAACGGGAACCACCATCAAATGGCGTCCGGACTTGGAAGTATTCACCGAAATCGATATTCCCGT
This sequence comes from Clostridiaceae bacterium, assembly GCA_012744235.1. GTDB lineage: Bacteria > Bacillota > Clostridia > JAAYHZ01 > JAAYHZ01 > JAAYHZ01. The sequence continues at coordinate 9,870 of JAAYHZ010000193.1, read as the reverse complement.
AGAGTTTTACGTGGACGTATTAAAAAAACAAGCCGTTGTCAACAAGGGCTTAAAGTTCCTATTCTATGACGAAGAGTCCGACCAAACCATGGAGTTTTTATACGAAGACGGTATCAAGGACTATGTAAAGGAGCTTTCGGAGGACAAAGCCTTTACCGACTCCTATTACTATACCATGTCCACCTCCGGAAGAGATCGTAAGGACAAGCCTGAATATCGAGTGAAAGCGGAGGTGTGCTTTTGCTTCAGCAATGCCGGCAGCGTCATCGAATACTACCACAACTCCAGCTTCTTGGAATACGGAGGAGCGCCGGACAAGGCGGTGCGAAGCGCTTTCGTCAGCGTACTTGACCAATTTTTAAAGCAGAAGAATATGTATAACAAAAACGAATCGAAAATTACCTACGTAGACGTCCAAGATTGTTTGGTATTGGTTTTGAGTTCTTTTTCCACCATTACAAGCTACGAGAACCAGACGAAAAAGGCCATTACCAATGCCTTCATTCAAAAAGCGCTGACCGACTTTTTAAAGGAGAAACTGGAGATTTTCTTAATCGAAAATGCGGAAGACGCGGAAAAAGTATTAAACCAAGTATTGGTAAACAAAAGAAGCCGTGAAACCGCCGAAAGCACCCGAATCAATATACGTAAAAAGCTTTCCGGGGGAATCGATATTAATAACCGCGTTAAAAAGTTTGTGGACTGCAGAACGAAGGACGTGGAAAAAAGAGAATTGTATATCGTGGAGGGTGATTCGGCCTTAGGCTCCTGCAAATTAGGGCGCAACGCGGAATTCCAAGCCATTATGCCCGTAAGAGGTAAAATTTTAAACTGTTTGAAAAGCGATATCAATACCATTTTGAAAAACGATGTCATCGTGGATTTGATCAAGGTATTAGGCTGCGGCGTGGAAATCCAATCAAGCAAGGCCAAGGATCTGCAAAGCTTCGATATGGACAAGCTACGCTGGAACAAAATCATTATTTGTACGGATGCCGACGTGGACGGATACCAAATACGAACCCTTATTCTTACCATGCTGTACCGTCTGGTTCCTTCTCTTATTAAAAACGGCAAGGTGTTTATTGCGGAAACGCCTTTGTACGAGATTACCTCCTCCGACAAGAAAACCTATTTTGCCTACGACGAAGGGGAGAAGGCCGCGATTTTAGCCAAATTAAAAGGAAAATGCACCATCCAGCGTTCGAAGGGGTTAGGAGAGAACGAACCGGAAATGATGTGGGAGACCACGATGAACCCGGAAACCCGACGTTTGATTCGCATCGACCAATCGGATATGGATTTGACGGAAAGAATGTTTGATATTTTGTTAGGTGAAAACTTGAACGAAAGAAAGAAATTTATTCGCGACCACGGCAGGAAGTATGTTGATTTGGCGGATATCAGCTAAAGGATGCGAATAAAGGAGGAACCCTATGGATAAAAACATGAGAACACAATATATACACGATACTCTGGAAACCAACTATATGCCTTACGCCATGAGCGTCATCATTTCCAGAGCGCTGCCGGAAATCGACGGACTGAAGCCTTCCCAAAGAAAGATCCTTTACACCATGTACAAATTGGGACTTTTAAAGGGAGCTCGAACGAAATCCGCCAATGTGGTAGGGCAGACCATGAAGCTTCATCCCCACGGAGATATGGCCATCTATGAAACGATGGTGCGTATGACCCGAGGAAACGAATCCTTGCTTCATCCTTACATCGATTCCAAGGGGAACATGGGGAAAGTCTACTCAAGAGATATGGCCTTTGCCGCCGCTCGATACACGGAAGTCAAGCTGGAAAGCATATGCGAAGAACTATTCAGGGACATCGATAAGGATACGGTGGATTTTGTCGACAACTACGACGGAACCTTGAAGGAACCGGTTCTGCTGCCAACCGCTTACCCGAATATTTTGGTTAACGCAAGCCAAGGCATTGCCGTAGGGATGGCCAGCAAGTTCTGCAGCTTTAACTTAAGAGAGGTATGCAACGCTACCATCGAATACATGAAAAACCCCAAAGTGAATATTGCGGACTTTTTGATTGCCCCCGACTTTTCCACCGGGGGAGAGCTGATTTACAACCGAAAGCAGTTGGAGAAAATATACGAAACGGGGCAAGGGGGATTTCGGATACGGGCCAAGTACCGCGTGGATAAAAAGAACAGCATGATTGAAATCTACGAAATTCCCTATACCGCCACCGCGGAAGCCGTTATCGATGCCGTTACGGCTTTGGTAAAGGACGGAAAAATTCGAGAAATTTCGGATGTTCGAGACGAAACGGATTTAAGCGGTTTGAAAATCACGTTGGAAGTTAAAAGAAATACGGATTACGAATTGTTGATGACCAAGCTGTTTAAAACCACTCCCTTGGAGGACGTTTTTAGCTGCAATTTTACCATGATTTTGGGAAGTACTCCGGAATTGTTGGGCATTAAGGGGATTTTAGAAGAATGGCTTGCTTTTCGTAGAGAATGCATCCGCCGCCAATTGACCTTCGATGCCGACCGTATGAAGGAAAAGCTCCACTTGCTTTTGGGTTTGCAAAAAATTTTGGTGGATATCGATAAGGCTATTGCCATTATACGAAATACGGAAAAAGACGCCGATGTCATACCCAACTTAATGAAAGGCTTCGATATCGATAAAATCCAAGCGGAATATATTGCGGAGATTCGCTTGAAAAACTTAAACAAAGAATACATTATCCAGAGAATTCAAGAGATCGAAAGCTTGAAAAAAGGCTTGCAGGATATCGAAGAAACATTAGGCAGCAAGAAAAAATTGGATAACATCATCATTTCGCAATTAAAAGGAATCGCCAAAAAATACGGTCAACCGAGAAAAACAACCATCGTAGAGGAAGAAGAGCAGGAGGAAGTAACGGAGGATATCTTCATCGAAGATTACAATTTAAAATTATTCTTAACGCAAGAAGGATACATGAAGAAGATCCCGTTAACATCCCTTCGCACCAATCCTGAGCATAAATTAAAGGAAAAGGACCGTATCATCCAAACCGTGGAAACTTCAAACAAAACGGACATCCTTTTGTTTTCCGACAAATGCAAGGTGTATAAATTGAAGGCTCACGAGCTGGATGACAACAAGGCTTCGGAGTTAGGCTCCTATTTACCCGGGCTTCTGGAAACGGAAGAGAACGAGAAAATTCTTACCGTTGCCGCTACGGAGGACTACAGCGGATTCCTTGTGATTATTTATGAAAACGGAAAAGTGGCGAAGGTGGAAATGCAGGCATACGCCACCAAAACCAATCGTAAAAAGCTGACCGGCGCCTATTATGACAAAACCCCTGTGGTTGCCATCTTCCACTTGCAAGAAGACACGGAGTTTGCGCTGTTCAGTGAAATTAACAAGGTACTTTTGTTCCACACGGATAAAGTCGGTCTGAAGTCCACAAGGCAGACCATGGGCGTACAAGTCATGCGCTTGCGGAAAGGCGATACGGTAAAAAGGGTCTGTACCGTCGAAGAGTCCGGTATCCAAGACCTCGATTACTATCGAACAAAAGGTCTGCCGGCAACCGGCAAGTTTTTAAAAGAAGAAGACAGAGAAGACCGGCAGATGAAATTGTTTGAGCCGGACCCGGCCGAAAAAGGAAAAGAAAAATAGGGAATGCACTGCATTCCTTTTTTTTATACGCTTTTCCGCATTGCAACATAAAGAATACACGAAAAAAAGGATTTAATTCGACATAATACGAAAAAAGTCAAAATAAATTGACCAAAATTAGTTGAATATTGACGAAATACCGGTATAATAGGAAACGATTCGATTAATCGAAAAGTGTGAATGGAAGCGCTTCGTACGTACACGGAAAAAGGGTTGTTTAAAAATCGAACAACCCAAGGAACAAAAGACAAGTTGAAGGAGCGGAAAAAATGAATAAACCGTTAAGTATTATTACGGCTGTTGACGAAGAAACGACCCAAACCCTTTTCAGCTTTTTTAAGAACAAAGGAGATGTTTCTTTAGTCGGAAAAGCGGAAGACCGGCAAGAATTGTGCAATATGATCGATGCCTTGAATCCCGATTTGGTGATTATAGACTTGGTCCTGCCGGAAGTAAACGGCATTGAGGTGCTTTCGGATTACCATTGGAAAGAGAATGCGCCTTCCTTTATTGCCGTGAACGACGGAACGAACTCAAAATTATCCGATGAGGCGATCAATCAGGGAGCAAAATACGTGATGGTCAAACCCTTCCTTCCGGAAGATTTGTACGGACGTATGAAGCTTTTAACTCGATGCAAGCCCTATTCGAACGGCGAAAAAGATTCGAACTCCGTTCAAAAGGTCAAAAAACCCGTCCACTACATCTTTCGAAAATCCGAAAACGACAGCCAAATAGAATACGAAATCATGAAAGCGTTGTATCAAATCGGCATACCGTCCAGCGTCAAAGGCTTTCACTACATAAAAGACGCGGTCTTCATGGTGTTGGTGGAACCGGATTCCATTATGGCGATTACCAAAGCCATATATCCCGCCATTGCTTTTAAATACTTCACATCCAAAATGAATGTGGAGCGTGCAATACGACATGCCTTTACGATTTCATGGGAGAGAGGAAGTCCCGAAGGCAAGGCGAAGGTCTTTGGGAAAGGTTTCACCGGGCGCATAAAAAACGCCGAAGCCATCTCCATGATTGCATCGAAAGTGGAATACACGCTGAGACTGAGAAACCTGCACGCTTAATTTTTCAGGTGATGTGAATCTTCAAGATAAATCGTGAAACCTACATGGTATAATATTTCCATCACCATAATGAGGAGGATACAAAATGTATCGGTTTAACGGTCTTAACATGAATATGGGAACCTTGCCGCTGCTTTCAAATGCCGTATCTCGGTCCATAACGGCAGAAAACCCGACGGGAGAAAAGGGAAAAGGCGGTATGGCGATAGAAGGAGTGGCTTCTCGTGCCGCACGGGATTTAGGTCAAGGATGGAAAGTGAACCCCTATGTTCGAATCGGCCCTAATGAAACCTATACCATGGCCGACATCCAAGGTCCGGGAGCCATATCCCACATCTGGGTTACTCCTACGGGAGCATGGCGGGAATATATATTCCGTATTTACTGGGATGATAACGAATATCCTTCGGTAGAGTGCCCGATAGGAGACTTTTTCTGCAATGCGTGGCAGGAATACGCCCAGCTTTCGTCGCTTGCCGTATGTTGTAATCCGAAGTCCGGTTTGAATTGCTACTGGGTCATGCCCTTTAAGAAGCGTTGCCGTATGACCGTTACCAATACGGCAGCAAATGAGAAAGTTTTGTACTACCAAGTGGACTACATGTTGACGGAAGTTCCCGAGGATGCCGCCTATTTCCACGCCCAATTCCGAAGAGCCAACCCGCTGCCCTATAAAAGCGTTTACACCATAGTAGACAACATCAAGGGAAAAGGACACTACGTCGGAACCTATATGGCATGGGGCGTTAACAACAACGGCTGGTGGGGGGAAGGAGAGGTTAAATTCTACATCGACGACGATGATGAATTTCCCACCATCTGCGGTACGGGAACGGAAGACTATTTCTGCGGCTCTTACAACTTTGACGTAAACGGCCGTTACACGGAATTTACTACTCCCTATTCCGGCATGCACCAAGTGATAAGGCCGGACGGACTATATCGTTCGCAAACTCGATTCGGCCTATACCGCTGGCACATCATGGATCCGGTTCGATTCGACACCCGATTAAAAGTGACTTGCCAAGCTTTAGGTTGGAGAAGCGAAGGCAGATATTTGCCATTGCAAGATGACATATCCTCGGTTGCTTATTGGTATCAAACCCTTCCTTTCGAGAAGTTCCCGGATTTGCCAAGCAAGGACGAATTGGAGATAATTTAAAAAGGCGGAATTGCTCCGCCTCTTTTTTTATTCCTCTTTTTTTGGCTCGTCTTTTTTGGGTTGTACAAAAACCCGATAGAAAACCTTTACTACGATGGCGGCAGGGATTGCCAAAAGGATGCCCGGAATTCCGAACAAAGCGCCTCCCGCCGTTATGAGGATAACCACGATAATCGGCTTGATATCGGCGCTTTTACCGGTGATAAAAGGGGTTAAAAGAAAATTATCAACTACCTGCATGGCCAATGTGGCGATAAGCAAATAAAGAATTTGAACCGGTTCGATGAATACCAAAATGACGGCGGATATACCGAATGCAAACCAAGGACCGACGGTAGGAACCAAATTGCCAAGGCCTGCCAGCAACCCGAAAAGCCAAGAAACCGGACAATCCAATAAGTACAAGACGGCAAAGACGCACGCTCCGATAATCAGAGAAATAATGAATTTCCCGAGGACATACGAAGTGATGCCTTTTACGGATTTTTTAAAAAATTCCACCCATTTATTTTGCCGACTCTCCATAATGATTTTCTATTGCTCCTTTAAACGGCGCACGGCTTCTTTGATTTGCGGTAATTTTTCATAAGCCGCTTTTTCGCCGAGCTCCACCAGCTCTTCAATTCTTTCCAGCTTGTGATAGTTAAAGCCGGTCAGGTTCGGCGATATGACCAAATCGGAATTGGCCAGACCGGTAACGGCGTTGCTGCCTACCATGATATAAAACGATGTTAACAAATACTCTACAAATGAATCGGAAGTGGTACCCTTCCGCCGATCGGAATTCAAATCGACGGTGACAACGTAATCCGCACCCATGTTACGGCAAATATTGGAGGGTATGCTGTTTATAATACATCCGTCCACCAATAGCATATCGCCTATAGGAGTGGGTTTATAAATACCGGGAATGGAACAACTGGCGCGTACGGCTTTTGCCACCTTTCCGCTGTTTAAAACCACAAGCTTTCCTGTCCGAAGATTGCATGCTACACAGCAAAAGGGTTTCGGTAAATCGGAGAAGTGAACGTTTCCGATGGCTTTTTCCACAATGGACTCGATGGAAGCGGAATTGTACAAGAATCCGTATTTAAACCATATGGATTTTCTTTTGGTAGCCGTCTGGACAAACTTCAACATATTTCGCCAAGTATATCCGTAAGCATACATAGCCCCCGCTATGCTGCCGGCATTGTTACCGGTAACGATGTCAAAGTCGATTCCGTTTTCTTGAAAGCATTTAATAACACCGATATGGGCTACGCCTTTTGCCGCACCGCCGCCGAAGGTAACTCCTATTTTTTTTGCGATAATGGATCATCTCCTCTCCATATAAGTGTATGTTAACCGTATATCAATGATTCTAAACTCCGTGAACACGTAATTGATTATACTATAATTTGACACGGTATGCTATAATACTATAAAGTAAAGAATAGCAAAGAAGAGGAGTAATGTATGAGTAACGTTCGTTTTGGTATTGCAGGTTGCGGATTGATCGCAGACTGGCATGCTCAGTCCATCCTTAATGTCGGAGCCCGGTTAGTCGGGGCGTCCAGCCGGAGCCCGAAGAGCAGAGATTCTTTTTGCTCGAAGTACAATATCAAATCCTATGATTCCTATGAGGATATGTTAAAAGATCCCGCCATCGATGCGGTATGTATTTGTACTCCCAGCGGACTGCATGCGGATATGGCGGTTCAAGCTGCGGAAGCGGGAAAGTATATCGTAGTGGAAAAACCTATGGCCATTACGATAGAAGATTGCGATCGGATTATTAATGCATGTGAAAAACACAATGTACTCCTTTCGGTTATTTTCCAATCCCGATTTTCGAAACCGATTCTTCAACTGAAGAATGCCGTCGATTCCGGATGGTTAGGACGTTTAACCTTCGGCGATGTTTATATGAAGTTCCTTCGAACTCCGGAATATTATAAAAACAGCACGTGGAGAGGTACTTGGAATATGGACGGCGGTGGAGCCTTGATGAACCAAGGTGTCCACGGCGTGGACTTGCTCCTGTTTATCATGGGAGATGTAAAATCCGTTTACGGCCATGCGAGAACGCTGGTACACAACATTGAAACCGATGACACCACTGCAGCGGTTTTGGAATACAAAAACGGGGCGTTAGGCGTTATTCAAGCTTCCACATCCGTGTATCCCGGTGTACCGAGAAAATTGGAAATCTCGGGCTACCAAGGAACCGTAGTTGTGGAAGAAGACGTTATCGTTAAATGGGATATAAAAGACATGGAAAAGCCGGAGGACGTGGTCATTACAAACAACGAAGACTTCAGCGCGGCGGATCCTGCGGCCATGACCGTGGAAGGTCATACCAACCAATTCAGGGATATCGTAGACGCCTTCGAACGGGGCAGAAGACCCTTTATTGACCAATACGAGGGAAGACGTTCCGTGGAACTGGTTTGTGCCGTTTACGAATCTTCACGAAAGAGAACGAGGATCGATTTAGGCCGATAAGAAGAGCATCAACGGATTTAACCGGTTGTACAAACAAAGTAGCCCGATGTAAGGTTCGAATACCGTAAGAAGCAGGAGTGTTGTTATGATGAATACGAAATCCCGTATATTAATAGTAGACGATGATGTAAATATTTGCGAGCTTGTTCGACTGTACCTGGAAAAGGAAGGCTACATTGTGGAAACCTGCAACAAAGGCTCGGAAGCCATCGAGAAGTTCAAAGCATTTACACCTAATCTCGTCATATTGGATATTATGCTTCCCGGTATCGACGGATTCGAAGTGCTGCGTTTAATTCGGAACATCAGCAACATCCCGGTAATCATGCTGTCTGCAAAAGGAGAAACGGTGGACAAGGTGGTGGGATTCCGCCTTGGTGCCGACGATTATGTGGTCAAGCCCTTCGACCCGAAGGAGCTTTCCGTAAGGGTGAAAGCGGTTCTGAGGCGATTCGAAGGCGTACACAGCATTGCCGAGGAGGAAGTGGTATATCCCGGCTTGGTCATCAACAAAACCAATTACACGGTTCAAATCCGGGGAAAAGAAGTAGATATGCCTCCGAAGGAGTTGGAGCTGTTGTATTTTCTGGCGTCCAACCCGAATAAGGTGTTTACCCGAGAACAATTGCTGGAGCATGTTTGGGGCTTTGACTTTTTCGGAGATTCGAGAACCGTGGATGTTCATGTAAAAAGATTGAGAGAAAAACTTGAGGGTGCCGGCGGCTCCTGGGGATTAAAAACGGTGTGGGGAGTAGGCTATAAATTCGAGGTAAAATAAATGCGAATCGGTATATTCTACAAGATCGTCGCTATCTTTGCCATCATTTCCATCGTTACATTTGCCGCTGTCAGCGGCATCCTGTACTTTTTCTTAAATGAATATTTCATTAATGAAAATATCGGAAAGCTAAAAAACGGTGTTGAAAAAGCGAGCGATGCCTTTGAACAATATTTTGCATGGTACAATGAATTTGACAAAATGGAGTTCAGCATCGCTTTGCTGTTGAAAAGACAGATTTGGACCATGTTCAGCACCAACCTTCAATATATCGGGAATGCCACCAATGCGGACGTATGGATCGTCACGGAAAAAGGGGAGATCTATTACGCTTATCCGGATCTGCCTTCTTCAATAAAAAAAGACTTCATGGGAAGCAACGGATACGTACAGCTTCCGGCAAGAGAACAATACATGAAGCTTCTAAACGACAAAGACGGTACGTTGGTGGAATTGGGAGATTTTTTCGGATTCTTCTCCTTGGAAGCCTACCAATACATCGGAGACACCTGGCTGACCTACGGCGAAAGGTTTTATATCGACGACGACAGTTCCTCAGATGAAAGCAAAGTCTATTTGGTATACATGCATATGCCGGCATCCCAAATCAAGCGTACCCAAGAAAAAACCTTCGCATACCTTTGGATTTCCATCGTCATTTCCTCTCTTTTGGCCTTCATTTTAATCTATTTCATGACAAGAAGACTGATC
>JAAYHZ010000192.1 GCA_012744235.1 Clostridiaceae bacterium | reverse complement strand
ATTCTATGCCATATGCCTAGGTATGTACAGGGGACGGTTCTTGAAAATCTTCGTTTTTGTTTGTTATTTCCCCTCTTCCTATGATAGAGTGGAAATGAGAAATCCGGCGATTACGAAAAGGCGGATTTGGCCGCCTTTTACCTGTTGAAGCTTTAGAGGGATCGGATTGATAGAAGAGAAAACGAAGCTGCAAATTTGGAGGTGACCCTATGAAAGACTTTATTCTTTTCGAGTCCAAAGACGGCTCGGTAAAGGTTTTTGGGAAAAGGCCCGCGAGGGAAACGACTATTTCCCCGGATGAAGGTATCCTTGTTATCGCTCCGGGCGATGAAGCCGGGCTTTCCGCCGCAATCAGGATCCGAGAACGGTTTGAAAAAATCGGCGTGAAGGCAAAAATTCTAAACGACCCTTCTTCGGATGTTTTGACAAATAACGCCTTGCCTTCTATTGTTTTAGGGAATTTGGCCAACAGCAGGTGCACGGAATATCTGTATTACAAGCATTTGGTTTTTACCGATTTAAGCTATCCCGGAGAAGAAGGCTATAACATTCGAACCCTCATCGACCCGTTCGGCAAAGGCTGCAATGTTTTTCACATCGGATATTCCGACGAGAAGGGATTAAGCCTAGGACTGGAAGCTTTTTTTGAAAAGGTTCAAAACCCCATGCCGTACATGAACCTGGTCCGGTACAAGAAGCTTCCCTACGATCCTTCGTATATGGAGGAGATAAGGCAGTCGAGGGTTCCGGAAAAGATTGATCTTGTGCCCTCCGTACATACCTCCTTATGGCATTACAGAGGCTTGCTGGCTTATCTTACCGGGGATCCTTCGCCTTTGGACGTTTATTTCGAAGGTTGGGAAAAAATGATTATGCTGTCCCAAAAGGACCCGATCCTGATCAAAGCCACCCACTTGTACATGACAGCTCACGTAGAAATATGGCGTCTTTTGGAGTTTTCCGGTATGATTCCGGACGATAAAAGGCTTCCCATTGAAAAATGCATCTTCGACTGGGCAAAAAGCGCCGAAGGGGTGGAATATGCCGTAAGCGGCGGCAAGAGCAAGGCGCTTCCTTCCCACAACCACACCATGTTCTGCGCTTTATCTTTAACCTACGCCCACGATTATTTCTCCAAACGGTATCCGGAGATTTTATTCACAAAGGAATGGAAGGAGGCTGCCGATCAAGTCTTTTATACCTTCAATCACAACGGCTGGAAGCCCTTATGCGACGATTCCTCCTATTCCAACCAAGTCACCTTGCGCTTGGTCGTATGCTATTCCATATTTGAGGATGAGCACCGTTTCTTAAAAACCTCCGCAAAAGAGGCGGCAAAATGGATCAAAGCCATCATCGGGCAAAACGGCATGGTTCCTTCCTACGGAGACGGTTCCGTAAAAAGTCCGTTCCCGACCTTTTTGTCCTGCGTATTCGCCCACTTTATGAAGGACGGGGAAATGAAGTGGCTGTATGAACGGTTTAAAGCTTTCAACCCCGAAATGAATGCAAGTCTGTCAAGAAAATTCGATTCCGGTATTGTACCCTGTGCCCCGGAAGAAAGCCCCGGTATTACTTGCATTTTATTGGACAAATACACCTATGATGTATGGGAAAAGGAACCCGAGCAAGCCAAGCGTCTTTCCACAACGCCGCCCGCCGGCCCTTACGAGGACTGCTTTGACAAGGTTTCCGTAAGAACCGGCCGAGATCCTGTAAAGGACGACTTTTTGCTCATCGACGGCTTGGGAAGCAGCGGCATTCATGCCTACGGCGATACCATGGGTATATTGGACTATACCTCGAAAGGTGTCGTTTGGCTGGTGGAAGAAAACGACTACCGCTGGCCGGAGCCGGAAAATTGCTCCATTGTAACCGTAGCAAGGGACGGTTTTGCTTCCGAGGTTCCGGGTTACGCCTTGATGGAAGAGCAAAAGGCCTTGGACGAGAATCGCTATTATTTAAGAATGCGGCTTAAAGACTACAACGGTACCGATTGGGTGAGGGAAGTCCATTTAATCAAGGGCGTTTGTGCCGTATTCCGTGACACCGTTATCTGCAACGAGGAAGGCGAGTATGTCATAAACGCTCACTTCCGTACCCCCTCAAAGGTATCCTTGGAAGGCAATACGGTCAAATCCGCAAGAAGGAATTTTAATGGAGAAGAATACGAAATGAGGCTTTCGGCTTACGGAAGCCGCGATGTTACCGTCAACGTTGAAGAGATCCCTTACGGAAAAAGGCTCTTTGAGTACGGCGGCATGCACGAGGACGATCCTTTGCATAACGCCTATACCAAAGCCCTTACCATGTGGGAGTCTCGGTACGGCGAAAAAGAGGCGATCGTATCTTCCGTCACATCCGTGTCCTCCGCCTGCATGAAAAAAGGAGACCGGCTGTCCTTTACCCACATTGTGCAGCCTGCAAAAAAGGATGAGGAAGCGATTGTTCCGAGGCCGGAAGAAAGTGATCTTGTTTTATCCTTTAAAGGAAAAGAAGAAAGGCTTTCCTTCCTCTATACGGATACCGAAACGGCTTATACGGCATCGGACCAAGCAAAAGATTATGAAATGCCGTCGATTCAAAAGGAATGCGTTTTGGATCGAAAAATCGAGTTTTTTGCCATCTCGAAGGAAAACGAGAGAATTTTCGTTTTGGAAAAGGATACTCTTGCTTGGGCGGATAAAGGACAAATTCTCCGGGAAAGGACCTTCGACGGGAAAATCCGAGCGTTGGAATACATCAAGCCTCACAGGATGCTGGTCGTAGGATACGGCAACGACAAGCTTGCCGCATTCAACGACAAAGGGGAGCTTCTTTGGGACAAAACCATCGTAAGAATTCCGACGTTGTATTACAGCTGGGAGCTGGCTTATCCTCAGATTGTAAGCATTCGCTACGTGGAAACAAAGGACGGTCCCTATATTCTCACCGGGGCAGGCGATAACCAAGTGCGGGTACACGATCTTAACGGGGAAGTTTTACGCGCCTTCTACATTTACGCTACGGTACCGGACTTCTTGGAATTTTTGGATTTTGACTTCGACGGAGAACCGGAAGTACTGGCTGCAGGAAAAATTGATTCCGCATACGGCATTTTCTATACCCATACCATGGACGGTGTTCAGAAAAACGCCGTACGCCCGGGATTTTGGCTCAATACCATCCAATCCTATCGCTTTGTAAAGGAAGACAATAAATATATATTGGTTTGCGGTATGAAGTATTCGAAGAACTTTATGGTCCTGTCCACGGGAAAAAAAGGCATCAAGATTGAATTGGAAAAGTGCTTAGGAGGAAAGGTACAAGCCGTGGAGATGCACGAGGATTTGAACACCGTTTACGCCGGCACCTCGAAAGGCTTTGTCATGGCTTTCGACAGGGCCGGAAAATCGCAATGGAATGCGAATGTCCGTGACGGGGTGAAGGCCCTTTACAAAAGAAAGGACGGATTGACGGTGCTTTGTGAAAGCGGTAAAATCCTTGTTCTTTCCGATGAAGGAAGGATCCTTGCCCAAGGCAGCTTACCCGGCAAAGCGGGTTACGTCATCAAAGAAAAGGAAAACATTTTTGTCGTATGCGAGAATGCCGTATATAGGATATAATACGAGAAAAGAGGAGAAATCAATCAGGAAGGAGGGCCTTGCATCGTGAAGATCGTTGTTTTGGACGGGTATGCCTTAAACCCCGGAGATTTGAGTTGGGATCGGCTGAAAAGCTTAGGTGAAGTCGAAATTTACGACCGAACGCCGGAGCCTCTCATTTTGGAACGAGCATCCGGAGCCGAAGTCCTTTTGACCAACAAAACGCCTTTGGACAAGACAACCTTGTCTTCTCTTTCCCGGCTTCGATACATCGGTGTCCTTGCGACGGGATACAACGTTGTGGATGTGGAGGAAGCAAAAAAAAGAAACATAACGGTAACCAACGTTCCCGCATACTCCACTCTATCCGTCGCCCAAATGGTATTTGCCCACATCTTGGAGTTTTGCCATCATGTTCAAGACCACAGCACCGCCGTTCGTTCGGGAGCGTGGTCAAAGAGCAAGGATTTTTGTTTTTGGAACCGGCCTTTGACGGAGCTTTCAGGAAAGACGTTAGGCATTATCGGGTTCGGGAGAATTGGACAAAAGGTTGCCGAGGTAGCAAAGACTTTCGATATGAAGGTGGCGGTATACAGCAGGAGCAAAAAGCTTACGGGTGAGGGAAATGTGATATGGACGGATTTGGACGAGCTTTTGAGAATATCCGATTTTATCAGCCTCCACTGCCCTTTAACCGAAGAGACAAAGGGAATGATCAATAAAGAAAGCCTTGGGAAAATGAAGAAAACGGCTATTTTAATCAATACGTCAAGAGGAGGGCTGGTAATCGACCGAGACTTGGCGGACGCTTTAAACGGCGGGATCATTGCAGGGGCGGGCTTGGATGTTTTGTCTGTTGAGCCTCCCGAAAAGGACAATCCCCTTTTGACGGCTAAAAACTGTATCATCACTCCTCACATTGCTTGGGCTACGATCGAAGCGAGAACGCGGCTAATGGATATTGCCGTGGACAACCTGATCGCTTTTTTGGAAGGAAAACCGGTGAATACGGTATAGAAAAAAATTATTAAAATCCGGTTTACAAAAGGAATTCTGTGGTATACTCTATAGCAATTTAAACCTGTTGAGGACCTCCGGTTGTGTTTCATCATCCGGAGGTCGTAATTCATTTTGTGAGGAAGATGGAAGATGGGGAAATTCAAAGCGTTTTTGAAACGAAAAAATATTGAGTTTTCGGTTCAACGGTATTTAATCGATGCCATGAGTCACATGGCATTAGGTTTGTTTGCTTCTCTTTTGGTGGGAACCATTTTGAACTCTTTGGGCACTTGGCTAAATATTCCCTTTTTGTCGGAGACCGTTTGGCCTATCGCAAAGAGTATGATGGGCCCCGCTATCGGCGTAGCGGTGGCGTACGGTCTTAAAGCTCCTCCCTTCGTGCTGTTCGCATCGGCCATTACCGGTGCGGCGGGAGATAGTTTGGGAGGCGGTCCCGTAGGAGCCTTTGTGGCGGCGGTGATCGGGGCGGAATTCGGGAAAGCGGTATCCAAAGAAACAAAAGTGGACCTTATCGTGACTCCCGCCGTAACCATCCTAACCGGGGTACTTATCGGAAAATTTGTGGGCCCCGGAATCGCCAAGTTTATGACCGGTTTGGGACAGATGATCATCTATGCCACCACGCTGCAGCCCTTCTGGATGGGTATTTTGGTTTCCGTCTTGGTGGGACTTGCCCTTACGGCACCCATCAGCAGCGCGGCACTTTGCATCATGTTAGGTCTTGAAGGCCTTGCGGCGGGGGCGGCAACGGCAGGATGCTGCGCCCAGATGGTGGGATTTGCCGTTATCAGCTTCAAGGACAACGGTTGGGGCGGTGCCATCGCCCAAGGAATCGGAACCTCCATGCTGCAGATTCCCAACATCGTGAAAAACTATCGGATATTGATACCTCCTACCTTGGCTTCCGCCATAACGGGACCCCTTGCAACCATGGTGTTTAAAATGGAAAACATCCCTATGGGTGCCGGAATGGGAACCTCCGGGCTGGTAGGGCAATTCGGTACCATCACGGCCATGGCGGGGAAAGTGCCGAGCTTGAAGCTTTATCTTTCGATTCTGCTTCTCCACTTTATTCTGCCGGCGGTCTTGAGCTTGCTCATCGCCCTGCCCATGCGAAAATGGGGTTGGATTAAAGACGGAGATATGAAATTGAACATTTAACGGATAAAGGGAAAAACGCACCGACGATAGGATGAT
>JAAYHZ010000191.1 GCA_012744235.1 Clostridiaceae bacterium | reverse complement strand
GTATAATGGCACACGTTACTATAGACAGTAGGAGCTCGTAAGAGCTTAAAAAGCCATCCTACCGAGGTAATGTTTTAATGAAACATGAAGAATAGAATGGATTATAATCATTGATTATTCTTAAAACCTCGTATGTCTATATGTACGAGGTTTATTTTATATCCGATACTCCCGGAAGGAGGTGTTATATTTGGCAAGTGAGAAAATATTAGAACAAAAAAAGCAGGAAGTCAGTGAACTGGTAGAATTACTGAAAAACTCCAAAAGCGTCGTGATTTCCGAGTATCAAGGTATCACCGTTGATAAGGATACAAAGATGAGAAAAGAATTGCGTGAAGCCGGTGTACATTACAAGGTGGTTAAAAACGCCATATTGGCTCATGCATTCGAGCAGCTGGGGTTTAAAGGTTTTGAAGAAGACTTGAAAGGTCCGAACGCCATTGCATTTAGCGAGGATCCGGTAGCTCCTTCGAAGCTCATGTTCAAATACCAAAAGGAAATAGATAAGATTAAGATCAAATCCGGCATATTGGAAGGCAGCAAAATTGATGTCAGCCATGTGGAAAGATTAGCTACGCTTCCTTCGAAGGAAGAATTGATCGCGAAGGTTGTAGGCGGATTCAGTGCACCGCTGTACGGATTGGTTAACGTTCTCAACGGTAACTTAAGAGGACTTGTTGTGGCTTTAAACGCTATTTTAGAAAAGCGTCAAGAGGCACAAGCTTAACAATAAAACTTTAAAAACGAAATTTTCAATAAATGAAAACCGGTAAAACCGGACAATGAAATATGAAAGAACCATACGGAGGGTTATATAAAATGAGTGAAAAAGTAACTGCAATTATCAATGAATTAAAACAGCTGACAGTATTGGAATTGGCTGAATTGGTTAAAGCTTTGGAAGAAGAATTTGGCGTATCCGCTGCTGCTCCCGTAGCCGTAGCCGCTGCTCCCGCAGCCGCTGCTGCAGCCGCTGAAGAAGTGGAAGAAAAGACCGAATTCGACGTTATCTTGAAGGAAGTCGGCGCAGACAAGATTAAGGTTATCAAGGTTGTCAGAGAAGTAACCGGCCTTGGCTTGAAAGAAGCGAAAGCTCTCGTTGACGGAGCTCCCGGAACCGTTAAGGAAGCCGTTTCCAAGCAAGAAGCGGAAGATATCCAAGCTAAATTCAAAGAAGTCGGAGCAACAATCGAAATTAAATAAGATTACCGGCTTTAGAAAACGGATTATTGAAAACCCGGAATTTGTATTCCGGGTTTTTTGCATGCTTAAAGAGCTTTCCTTTGTTATAATAACCGTAAAATCATATTCAAAAAGGAGGGATGTACCGTGGACGAATTAAAATCCTATAGAGAAAAGATCGATTCTTTGGATAGAGAGCTGGTACGCCTGTTTCTCGAGCGAATGGAGGTCGTTAAAAATATCGCCCGATACAAGAAGGAGAATCATATTCCGGTTTTGGATTCCGGTCGAGAAGCGGAGGTTATTCACAAAGTAAAAGGGTATGTTGACGATCCCGACATGAAAGAGCTTATTGCAAAGTTGTTTGCATACATTATGGAGATAAGTAAGGATATACAAAAGAATACTATAATTTGACATAGTAAAAATGGAAATAAAAGTAAATATAACTATAATTAATGGGGAAAAAGCCCAAAAATTCGCCTCCGACAAAAAATATTTGCTCCGTATATGGACAAATATATGCATATTATAGTAAACTGTATGCATTAGTTTTTATAAGGAGGCTTTACATGAAAAGAGTTTTAACCTTGCTATTGGTTTTGGCTTTGGTTTTCTCTTTTGTGGCATGTACCAAAAGCGAACAAGAGCCAAAAGGTAGTGAAACTACAAAAGTGACAACAGGAACTACAAAAGGGGCAGGAAACACCACTGCCGGAACTACTACGGCTGAAGTAGAAGAAAATCCGTTCGAAGAGTTCTTCGAAATTACTTGGTTGACCCAGCTGAATGCCGACTGGAGAGACGGCAGATGGGATGAACTTGAACTGGAAGAAATGTTCAATGTCGACCTCCAAGTATGGCCTGAAGACGGAAGAAATACCGAAAGAATGGCAGCATTAATAGCAGCCGGCGATATTCCCGACTACTTCTTTGCTCCCGGAGCTCCCCGAGATCCGTACGGCTTATTCGAAGAAGGAATTACCCGTTCCATTACCCTCCAGCAAATGAAGGATTGGGTTCCCGGCTATGTTGAAGCTATGGAAAAAATCCCCGTAGGGTTCTCATACAATTTGGTTCCCGGTAAAACCGACGAGTACATTGGCTTTACCCACAACAACTTAGGCGGATGCCAATACTTCTACGATGCAACCTGCATCAATTTGGACTGGCTCGAAAATATCGGTTACGGATTTGATGAAGATCAATTGGTACCGGTTAAGATGGTTGTAGAAGGCTATGAAAAATTCAACGACAACATTTTCTTCACCGAAGGAAACTTCACATTTGAAGAAATGAATGACATGTTGAGAAAATTCACGGAAGATGACCCCGACGGAAACGGTATCGACGATACGTACGGTATGCTGTACTTGATCGAATCCGCTTGGACCAATATGACCCAAGAAGGTTTGTTCGGATTTGTTCATGACTTGAACTACTTATACAAAGATCCCAATACGGGAGATATCGTACCGAAGTATGCTTATACTCCTTACAGAGATTATTTGGCATGGGTATCCGAAAACTTAACAAAGGGTTACATGGTTCCGAGACCGGGCGTTGAAGGCTGGGTAGCCGAATACCAAGCGATGTCTGCTACGAACAAATACGGTATCTACGGTGTTAACGGCGGCGGATACTTGTCCTTGAACAGCGACACCTACAGAGTATATCCTCCGCAGAACATCTTGTTGACTGTCGACGAAGATGCACGCTTTGTCATTGGTCCGATGTTCAGAGGTCCGGAAGGCAAATTGGTTGACATGACCTACAACATTGACCCCTACGGAACGGGATTATACAGAGTACAAATGATCGGTGCTCAGGTTGACGATGCGAAGTTGGAAAGAATCTGCAGAATCCTGCAGTACACCACATTCAGCAGCTTGGATAACTGGATTCGCTACAAAGAAGGTATCGAAGGTATCCATTGGAAATGGGCAGGAGAACCTTATATCAGCACAAGATTGGCTACTCCTACCGCCGAGCTTCCCGAAGAATACAGAGGTCAATTGAACGTATTCGGATTGTGGAACTATCCTTCCACCGTTCAATTCCAAATCGACAACGCTGTTAAAAACGGCTACTGGTCTTACATGGCTTACATGCATGCAAACGGTCTGTTTGAAAAGTATGCGTTGAATCCTCTCAAATATACGGCTGAAGCCTACATGGGAAGAGAACTCTATGCAGAATACGTAAAAGATAAGGCGGAAATCGATGCCCAGTTGAATCCGATCATCAACGACTTCAAAAACCGTGCATTGGCAGGCGAAATCTCCAACTTCAGTCAGGAATGGCAACAGTACATCGATCAACTCTATGCAAACGGATTGCAAACGATGATCGACAAGTACTATAACAATCCTGAATTCAAAGATTACGATCCGGGATTGAAGTTTAAACTGAAAGAATAATTTTAAAAACGGATTAAGAAAATCATACGAAATAAAGGGACTGCTTGTATCCAAGCGGTCCCTTTGTTCGTGATCGAAGTTTTTTTGATATGAAACCTATGAATCTTATGCAATCTAAAGAAATGTCGGGAAGCCGTAGGGGCCGGATATGATCCCTTACAATAAGCTCCTTGCCATCGCCTCGTCAATGATCAGACTGTTGATATATCCGCCCTTCACACAGCTCAATACCGCTTGGGTATTGCTAATATTGGCAGAAACACCTATAACGGTGGGAATGCTCTTTATTGTTTCCGGATCAATCGCCATAATCCGCTCGTTTATTCCGGCATTGCAGGAGGATCCGTTTTTGTCCAGATATCTGCCGCAAAAATGACAAACGGCGCCAAGCTCGGATAACTGCAGCAGCTCCGCTTTACTGCAAATTTCATCCGATTGTTGAATATGCGGTAAAAGGTTTGGTTTGGTGATTTGCATGATTGCGACATCAATCTTCGAATACATTTCAAAGGTACTTTGAATAACGGGTTCGGCCATCAGCAACTCCTTTAACGTACTTGATTTTACCTTTAAAGGCGCTTGCAGAACGTAGGAGGTACCGTTAAGCTTTTTTGAAAAGATCTGCGCCAGTGCTTGTCCATCGATATCCTTGATTATATTACTTAATCCCCCCATCATCTGAATCGTATTGATCTTCACATAATCCAAAAAAGACAATTTGTCTGCAATATGGTATGCCACAATGTCATTTGTATATCCTAATAGCATTCCGTTAGACAATATTGACTTAAGATAATGCGCTGCAAGCCGGCACACGCTTTCCAGACATCGTTCGGGATTCTTAAAGGATTGTGCAATCAATACGGTTTTTAAAGAGAATTTTTGCTTGATAAGAGCCGCCAAGTCATGTGCTCTGGAGACCGTATCATTAATTTTGATTTCGATAATCGAGTTTTCCAAACAGCTCTTTAACAGCAGCGAAACATTGGACCGTGACATGTGCAGTATGTCAGCTATTTGCTGCTGGGACATATTTTCGAAATAATACATACGTGCAACATCGATCAAAAGCTGACGGCGTTCCTCGTTTTCGTTCATATTAAAAAATCCCTTACGCTTTTTTATAAGTTATATCTATAATATGTTAAGAAAATCAAGCTGTCAATTTCGATGAGCTTAATATGTCTTGGAATTCTTTCCTTATCACTATTCACAAATGTGAGAAATAATTCACAGCATTGACGATTGTAAAATTTCAAATGTATAATGGTTTTGATTTTGATACAACGAATGTATTAAAAGTTTATTTTTATTATCATAAAGCACCCTAATTTAGGGAGAATTGCTTAATGAACATTAAAGAAAAAGGTTTATGAATTTTATGGATAAAAGATATTCAATCGGCATGGATTTTGGTACCCTTTCGGCTCGCGCCGTATTGGTCGACGTAGACACCGGCGATGAAGTTGCCGTTTCCATTGTGGGTTATCAGGACGCGGTCATAGATGACATGCTGCCGGATACAAAAATAAAGCTGCCTGCAGGCTATGCGCTGCAGAATCCAAAAGACTATATGGAAGCCCTTGAGAGCTTGCTGCGGGACATACTGCAGAAGAGCAACGTGGATCCGGACCGGATTATAGGTATCGGCGTGGATTCTACGGCTTCCACCATCATACCTGTCGATAAAAACTATATGCCTCTTTGCATGCACGATGAATTTAAAAATAATCCTCATAGCTGGCCTAAGCTGTGGAAGCACCATGGTGCACAAAAGCAGGCGGACACCTTAAACAGGATTGCGGAAGAAACGGGGCAGAAATTTTTACGGCATTGCGGCGGCAAGGTTTCGGCGGAATGGCTGTATCCCAAGGCAATGGAGATATTGGAAGAAGCCCCTATGATCTACGATGCGACGTACAGGTTCACGGAGCTTTCGGACTGGCTTGTTTATCTTCTGACGGGAAAAGAAGTACGCAATAGCACGGTTGCATGTCTGCATGCTCAATGGGACCCTGTCAGAGGTTTCCCTTCGGGAGAATTTTTTAAAGCAATCGACGCAAGACTGGAAAAAATAGTTGAAGACAAGCTGGGAACGCATGTCCAATCTTCCTTTACAAGAGCAGGCGGCCTTACGGAAGAAATGGCTGCAAAAACCAAATTGCGTGCAGGCACTGCTGTTTGCATGGGTAACTCCGACAGTCCGGTTGCATTTCCGGCCCTTGGAGTCCTGCAGGAGGGTACCGCCCTTTTGGTCATCGGCACATCCGGTGTGTTTATGCTGCTCAGTAAAGAGGAAATTATGGTTCCGGGTGCAATAGGCATGGCCAAGGACATCTTTGTGCCGGGATATTACGGTCATATTTTCGGACAGTCGGCCGTTGGCGATATTTTTGAATGGTTCATGAACAACTTGGTTCCATACAAATATTATATTGAAGCGGAAGAAAAGGGCATATCGATATTTGATGTCATGAATGGGAAGGTGGAAAAAATACCTCCGGGAAAATCGGGCTTGTTGGCATTGGATTGGCTGAACGGAAATAGATGCATACTTCAGAATACCGACCTGTCAGGGTTAATTGTAGGGATAACATTGTCAACGACCACCGAGCATATATACAGAGCCTTGATTGAGTCCACTGCCTACGGTTTGAAAATGATTGTAAAAGCCATTACCGATGCCGGCATGACGATAAATGAAATATACGCGTGCGGAGGACTTGCAAGAAAGAGCCCTACCATTATGCAAATTTTTGCAGATATTCTGGGAATACGAATCCGGATTGCCGAATCCACCCAGACCGTTGCATTGGGCTCGGCAATCATGGGAGCACTGGCGGCAGGGAAGGAAAATGGCGGCTATGACTGCCTTGAAGATGCCGTATCGCATATGTCACATTTAAGTAATAAGTATTACGAACCGGATTCGAATAAACGGGAGATTTATGATTCCTGTTTTAAAGAATACGAAAAACTGCATGATTATTTCGGCAAGGGTGGAAATAATGTAATGCATTTACTGCAAAAAATGAATAAAGAACCGCATTTTGACTAAGAAAATAAGAATTTCGAAATATATCTTAAATAACGTTTGAAAAAGGAGAGCAATATCATGGCAGGAGAATTATCTGCATCAATGATGTGCGCAAACTTTCTTGACTTGCAGAATAATTTAAAAGAACTGCAAGCTGCAGAAATTGAGTATTTACATTTTGATATTATGGATGGACAGTTTGTGCCAAATTATACCTTAGGGCCCTGTGTTATGGACCAAATCAGGGAACAAACCGACATACCCTTTGATATCCATCTAATGGTTGAACGTCCGGAAGACAAGATGAATTTTTTTAATATTCAACAGGGAGATCTGGTTTCCGTACATTATGAAACCACGTATCATCTGCAACGTTTGCTAGAAAGAATCAGAAAAATGGGTGCGTGTCCGGGTGTGGCAATAAATCCGGCAACTCCGGTCACTTCCATAACGGAAATTTTGGATGATGTGGATTTCATACTGATTATGACGGTTAATCCGGGCTTTGCCGGTCAAAAAATGATTCCGTACAGCTTGAATAAAATCGCGAAAACAAAGTGGTTTCTTCTGGATCATGGATATCCTAATATAAAAATACAGGTTGACGGAAACGTCAGCTTTGAAAACTCGCGGCATATGAGAGATGCCGGTGCCGATATTTTTGTAGTGGGCTCCTCCGGATTGTTTATGAAAAACATGACCATTTACAATGCGGCCATGGAAATGCGTAAATGCATTTCTCACGAGTATAAGATTTAAACCTATGGCAAAATAATAAATGCTTCTTTCTTAAAAATAAGAAGCTATGTTTAGTAAAGGGATAAAAGATGAAAGCAGCAAGAATGCACAAAATAGGAGATTTCAGAACGGATACCTTGGATATCCCTAAGATTCAGGGCGAACAGTTATTGATGAAGGTAGGCGCATGCGGAATTTGCGGCTCCGATATTCCGCGTATATATGAACTGGGGACTAGCAACCAAAAGTATCCTTTGACTTTGGGGCATGAGTTTGCCGGCGAGATTGTCGCGGTAGGAGATAAAGCGGACAGCTCCTTAATCGGTACCAAAGCGGCGGTTTTTCCTCTTATCCCTTGCGGAACATGCGATTCATGCGAGTCCGGAGATTATGCCAAATGTTATAATTATGATTATCTGGGTTCCAGACGTGACGGCGGTTTCGCAGAATACTGCGTCATTCCTTCAAAATGGCATCTGGTTCCTTCGTCAAATCCCCGAACATCGTTTGGAGCGATGTCCATGGTAGAGCCTGCAACCGTAGCGCAACATGCGGTACGAAAAGGACGAGTCACCGGCGGAAGTGTCGTTGTAATATTCGGTGCCGGCCCCATCGGTATTATGGCTGCAAGATGGTGTGAAATATTTGGTGCCTTCAAGGTCATATTATTCGATGTGTTGGACGAAAAAGTAAAGTTTTCTCAGTCGCGGGGACTTGCGTTAACATACAACGTATTAACCGAAGATGCGGTGTCATTGGTGAAACATCATAACCGCGGAAGATTGGCGGATGTTGTTATAGAAGGTACGGGAACGGGGGCTGCCCTGAACCTGGCCATTGATTGCATCAAACCTAACGGAACCGTAGTTATGCTGGGCAATCCGCACAAAGATACGGTACTATCGCTAAAAAGCCATAGCAATATACTGCGTAAAGAGCTGGAGTTTAGAGGGGTTTGGAACTCCAATTACAGCAACAATCCCGTTAATGAGTGGCTGTATACCATGGATATGCTGGACAAGGGTATCTTTCAATGTGAAGACTTGATTACGCATAAAACAGATTTGACCGGTCTGCCGGAGCTGTGCAGGCAGATATATAAACGGGAGATTTCGATTTGCAAGGCTGTATGCTGTAATTTACCTTAATACGATCAAGAAGCGGGAAATAAAAAATACCGGAATAGGGATTGCGGAATGGAAATGAAATATTCTTCGCATCGTTTTCCATACTTCTTTCTTCGGCTTTCGATCGAAAATTGGCAATAAAAGGGATAAAGTATATAAGATATAAAATAGCAAGATCATACTTAAAACATGGAAATATACATGATCCGATTTTCGACAGTTACGAATAACTAAAGAGGCTTGAACCCTTTGTATTATGCAGGTTTCAGCCTCTTTTTTAATCGTTATAAAAATGTTGTATGTAGTTACTCGGTTGAAATTTTTCTTATCTTTTTATTTAGTTCTTTAGTTAGATAGTATTTTCTGTCCAATTCAAGACCAAATACGGCATTTAGTGCCGTTAGTATTTTTGATCCATTGTAGATGGAACTGTAATACAAGTCTCTCTCATTTACTACCGCTATGTTCTTCAGCGTTTCAATGATGTCATCCGTAGTGAAGTGGGTACCGTAATCATCGAGTTTTGCCTCCATCAGTCGATAAATGAGGAGGGCGGTATAGCATATCATAAAGTGAGCGATTATACTTTCCCTGTTATGATGAAAAACCGGACGAGATGAAAAGTTTGTTTTCATGACCCTGAAACAGTCTTCAATTTTGTGTCTCTTGTGGTTGATTTCAAGAATCGATTTCACGTCATCATCCGGATTAGTGGTCACGGCATAATAACCGTCATATTTTTCTTCTTCCTCAATCAATTCATGATCTATACAGTAAAAGTCAGTCGCTTTTTCTCCGGATATGGATTTCGATGTTCTCTTGATAAAGCGAGTGACATCGTTCGGCCCTTTTTTGATACTCTCGGGATCGCCGCTTTCAATAATCTTTTTCGCCCGACCGATTTGTTTGTTTCTTATATGTCTTTGATATTCCATTATTCTTCTCGAAAAAGTTATGATAAGTTTTTGCTTTAAGGCAACTTTGGATTTGGCTTTTTTCGTCTTGCCGTTTTTCAATGTTTTTTCATCGTATAATCCGAGTTCTCCCGCCTTATCGGCTTCCACAACCTTATACGCTTTGTCGAGGTATAGATCCGGATTTTTTTGTCGTGTTTATCGAAAGATTTCATGTGCTCAATCGAGATCGGCTTGCCGTTTGATAACAGTCGGTAATCGTAATCGTTAAAAACGGCTTCTTTGAGCGTATTCGACAGCTTTTTTATGGACTGAGTCACTATGAATGCTCTGTCTCCCATGGAATTAAATTTCCGAATGTTCAGCGAACCCAAACCGGCGTCGGCACAATAAATGAATTTTTTGCCTTCCAACATTTGAATTAACTTCTTTTCAAGAGGAAGAGCACAAATTTGCTCATTGTCCGAACCGGAGTTGATGCACATGGAAATCGTAATACCTCGGGCATCCATAAACAGTCCCATTTCCACAAGAGGATTCGGTTTATAGTCTTTTGAAGGGCCGTATTTTCTCAAACCTTTGAGAATCTCGCCGGTCACTTCGTCAACGTAGTCTTCGTCCTCACATTCCGTTTCGAAGTAGTAATTTGTACAATCGAAGTAACATACGGTTGTGTCACGAGGCACTACCGTATTGCTGTGTTTGAATAAGTGACATATATATTCGTCATAATTCTTCGCGAGAATATCCATGGTGCGAAGTATATGCACATATTCAAAAGTCGGTTTTTCATAGTACATGTGGAGATGGTCATACGTACCGAGTTTTGAATCCGGTTCGAGAATTCTTGCATAGGTCAAAAAACGGTTAACCTTATTCGGATCAAACGTTATCTTCGAGTCGGAAGTGACTTTCTTAAAAAAGTCTCCGATTTTTAGATCATGGTAAATTTTCTGTAGGAAAAAGTACCCGATGTTCACTTGATTACTTGAAGATACAATGGCGTCACTTTCTTTTACTTTCTCATTAAAGTCAATAACCACCTCCATAGTGACATTGCCCTTTTCTTGATCCTCGGTATATTTTTTTGCCAGCTCTTTTGCATAGCCCAAAGGATCGTCTGTAATCTTCAAGAGTTCCGAATGCGTTCCTACTCTAGCTACGTTTTTTGTATAGCTATTAACTGTCGAAAACCCGGCAATAAAAGGGATAAAGTATATAAGATATAAAATAGCAAGATCATGCTATAAAACATGGAAATATACATGATAAATATTGTCAATATCGAGGGGATATGTCTATTTCTTTAATTTTCTTTTATTATTTACGTTAAATCGTTAAATTGTATTCTCATAATCTGGACATTAATCTTGACTTTAACAGTTACGGAATATAAAAAACCTTTGTAATCCTTGAGAAATGCGGCTTACAAAGGTTCTTTTGATTTCAGAAGATTGTTGTACATTTTTCTTAGTTATCTTTTAGTGTCGGCAATAAGTTGACGTATTGCTCCGGGTTTTAGAAAACGTTGATTAAGTACAAGATTCAAGGCATTACC
>JAAYHZ010000190.1 GCA_012744235.1 Clostridiaceae bacterium | reverse complement strand
TTCTTCCTTAATTCTTGTAGTAATTTTTAAAATAAAGTCGGTTCCTAATAGGGATAAGTTGAAAGGAAAAAGGTATAAGGTTGCATCTTCTTATGTGATTTTTCTATTCTTTTTTCAAAATATAATAACTCTCAATCCCTTTAAAATCAATACTTTCAGTCTTATCCCTTATACCTTAACCCTTTCAGTCCCTTTTCCTTCCAAAAAACAAACCCCGCAGCAAATGAAGATTTCTCATGCATCTGCTGCGGGATTTTGGAACGAACTTTATTTTTACGGAGCGAACTTTATTTTAATAGAGTCAACTTTATTTGAATTATACAAAATATTCTTCTTTTAACGAATAACTCTTCTTCCCTCGATGGCCTTCGCCAAGGTAACTTCATCCGTATATTCGATATCGCTTCCTACGGGAATTCCATGGGCGATTCGGGACACCGTAACGCCAAAAGGTGCCAATAGCTTGGAAATATACATGGCTGTCGCTTCGCCTTCCACGGTAGGATTCACGGCCAAAATGACTTCTTTAATATCGTTTTCGGAAACCCGTGTAAGCAAGGATTTAAGATTAATATCATTAGGACCGATTCCGTCCATAGGCGAAATCACCCCGTGTAAAACGTGGTAGTATCCGAAGTACTGCCCGGTGCGCTCCATCGCCATGATGTCGCCCGGTTCCTGTACGACGCAAATGAGAGCGGAATCCCTGCGTTTATCGGAACAAATACGGCAAGGATCGGTATCGGTCAAGTCCCCGCATACCGAACAAGTAATGATGTTTTTTCTTGCGTCCAAAATGGATTGAGCGATTTCCTCGGCCTTCTCTTTCGGCATCTCCAAAATATGAAAGGCCAAACGCTTTGCCGTTTTTCTTCCGATTCCGGGCAGCTTCATAAACGATTCTATGAGTTTTTCAATGGATGAAGTGTATCGAATCATAAAGCCTCGATGCTTAAAACATTCCGGGCAAACCGAAACCGCCCGTGAACTTACCCATAATGCTTTGCGCCGCATCGTCAATTTTTCTCAATACTTCATTGACGGCCGCTACGATCATGTCTTGCAGCATTTCCACATCGTCCGGATCGATGGCGTCCGGCTGAATATTCACTTCTAATATTTCCCTTTTTCCGTTGGCTACCACCGTAACCATACCGCCGCCCACCGTGGCTTCAAAGGTTTTTGCTTCCAGCTCTTCTTGCGCTTGCTGCATATCCTGCTGCATCTTTTTCGCTTGCTTCATTAAGTTATTCATATTGCTTCCGCCAAAATTACTCATTCTGCCTCTGGCCATGTATTCTTCCTCCTAATTAGGGTTTAAGCACTTGTATTATACCAAGTGTGTTTCATTTGTGCAAACGATATACGAGCTGCGGGCAATGTTTACAGAATTCGTTTTTATTTACCAAAAGATTGATTATATCTAAAATTTTTGTGAAAAACACCGGACATCCGATGTTCACCATGGTATAATATTCCTAAGTCATTCAACGCCGGCATATTCAAATACGGTAGATATATATTTAGTATAAGATGTGTTAAGGTATACCCCCGTGGGATTCGGTTCTTTTATGGAATCCATTGGTTGTGTGGTGTATAAATTTAGGGAGGAAAAAATGGATATACCGAAAAGACCATCTTTGTTATACAAAGACGATATTCACCGAGAACAAGTCTATGTGTTGGAAGGAAATATCGTAAAGGATTTAGGTATTGATGACATAGACTATATGTTCCGTAACACCGACAGAAATGCATTCAATTGCATGAAGCTTTTGTCTGTCATGCAAACAAGCGGTGAAAACATCGCCTACCGTTCCGAAATTCTCGAAGACTTCATGCAGAATAAATCCGTAAGACAGTGTGCCGCCAACATTCTTATGAAATTAATCGCCTTAAAAAACGAATACGGCGTTAAAACCTTTCGATTTGACGAAACCCACAAGGACATTCTTTGGAAATTCAGTGTAATGCAGTCCTATGTCAAGTGCATCAAGGAAATCCGTGAAATCCTGGAAGATTGTAAAAACGACGTGAAAAGCGAAGGATTGCAGAATTTCATCAAATACATCGACGACATTTATCGCAGCGAAAGTTATAAATTCATTGTCGAAAAACTCCCCGAACATCAAAAAGCCATCGATAATATGAAAGGCATCACCGTCGGCATCAACATGAACAAGCTTTTAGAGCCCACCGAAGCAATGATTTTAACCTTCGAACCGAAGCCTTTCAAAAAAAGATCCTTTTTATCGGACTTTTTTCAAACAAAAGACAATGCGGAAGAAATACTGAAAAAGTCCCAGTTCTACAGCCTTGCCAAAGTATCCAAAAGCGGAATCGAAGCGGCTTTTTTAAAGGACCTCGGCGAAGTCATTCGTATGGGCTTAGAAAAGGTCGCGGAGCTATTGGACGAATACTTTACTTCCGGTATCGAAGAATTGCTGGAATACGATTTGGAAATCGACTTTTACATGGCCGGGTACCATTTGGTCGATCGAGCCCAAGAAATGGGTATTCCCATGACCCGACCGGAGGTTGCGGATAAGGAGGAAAGAATCTGCGAAATCGAAAATACTTGCGACATATCCTTAGCCGTCCGCATGAGGAAGGAAAACAGCAAGCTGAGCCGTCCCGGAGATGTCATTGTGAAAAATGACGTTGCCATGAACGATCAAGGCCGAATCTTTATCATCACCGGTCCCAACCAAGGAGGCAAAACCACCTATACGCGAGCCATTGGTATGGCGCAGGTTTTGTTCCAAGCCGGTTTATACGTCCCCGGTACCAAAGCGAAAATGAGTCCCGTGGATAAACTGTTTACCCACTTTCCGAAGGAAGAAGAAAGAAGGGTGGACGAAGGCCGCTTAGGAGAAGAATTAAGAGAGCTTTCCGGCATGATGGATTCCGTCACCCGCTACAGCATGGTTCTTCTCAACGAATCGTTGTCTTCCACCAGCGCTTACGACAGCTTGGTGATTTGCGCAAACTTGATGAAGGCCTTCCGCTCCATCGGACTTCGAGTGGTGTTTTCCACCCACCTTCACGAACTGGCTTATGAAATCGATAACATCAATTCGGAGGTGGAAGGAAGCAGTACCGTTATCGGTCTTGTTTCCCAAATCAAAAAAATTGAAGAAAACGGCAAGATCAAACATGTCAGCACCTACAAGATCATTCCCGCCGTAACCGACGGAAAAAGTTATGCTTACGATATTGCGTATAAATACGGCATGGCTTATGAACAGTTAATGGAAAGGTTCTTTAGCCATGATAATAAAAGAAAAAACGGGGAGAAATGAGGTAAAATTCATGTTCGCATGCAAGAGAAAAGTCAATAAGATTTTAGCGGAAGCCGCACCTGCACCCGGCGTAGCACCTTCCATCATCACTTTTTACAACAAAAGTGAAGGCGTTTCCATGATCAAGGTATCAAGTACCGCAAGCCGTTCGGACACCGTCGACACCTCCATATTAAGCATTACCGAAGACGGTGAGCATTACGAAAGAATACGAGATTTGGTACCGGTTAAAACCATCCCTCAAGGCACGGTGAGAGACTACTATCGAGTCAGTCTTGTATGTCCCGGCTCCGTCGTTCCGGACGGACGAGAACGTTTGGTGATGTTTTCCACCAAGGCCCTTTTGCCGACGGACAATCCTTTGGAAGGCATGATGAATTGGACATTGTGGTACCAAGTTTCCTTTGACGGCGGAAGAACCATTGCTTACGAAAAGCAAGTGATTCAAAAAGGTGACGAATACAACGCCATGCATTCCTTGCGAGGCGTGAATACCGGGAAAAACTGCATCATGTTAGGGGATCACACCGAGCTTCCTTGCATTACGAAGTATCAAAAGGATCCGAAAGAAAACAACAAGATCATATTAGGCGTTCAAATATCCAATACCGACGAGAACGGGAACTACTACAACCCCGGATCCGGATTCACCTTTACCTACTGCGCTCTGCTCCACGGAAAATGGGATGAAAACTCGCAACTGCAGTGGGATCTTTCGGAACCGATAAAAATTTCCCCGGATCTTTCACGAAGAGGCTTAATCGAGCCTGCCATAGCGGAAATGCCGGACGGACGCATATTAATGGTGATGAGAGGAAGCAACCAAGGAAGAAATGACAATCCGACAACCGCCATCCCGGGCTACCGTTGGTATTCCGTTTCCTCCGACGGAGGATATACATGGAGCGAAGCAAAGCCTTGGTTATACGATACCCAAGAAAACTTCTATTCTCCTTCGTCCTGTTCCCAGCTGTTGTGGCATTCCAATGGAAAGCTTTATTGGATCGGCAACATCTCGGAAAGCAACCCCTTCGGTAACATGCCCCGCTATCCTTTGGTCATCGGTGAGGTGGACCCCGAATCCTTGTTATTGAAAAAGGATTCCGTATCCGTTGTGGCAACACGAGAGGAAGACCAATCCGAGTGGGTTACCTATTCCAACTTTTACGCAAAGGAAAACCGCGTAACGAAAAATATCGAAATTAACATAACTCCGTACCATGTCGTGAAAAACGACCCCTACAACCGAACAAACGCATATATCTACGAAGTGTTTGTTTAACGGTTTATTTGAGTAGCAAAATAACCTCCCTTTAGTTATATATAATTATTTAGCCTCATGAGACGTACCATGAGGTTCTTTTTTCATATCTTCTATTCTTGACGCCGATCAAAACGGATGGAATAATGGGAATATGGGGGGGCTGTTATTATGAGTTTTACAGTAAACTTAAAACATGAAGATATGGAAAACAAACGGGACCGAAAAGGCAAAAGCCTTGCGGACTTTGTCAACGAATACGTTGCCGTCGACTTGGAAACAACGGGTCTTGATCCTCGATATGACGATATTATCGAAGTGGCCGCCGTACATATCAAAGACGGCTCCGTAATTGCCGAGTTCCAATCCCTAATCAATCCGGGGTATGAAATAAGCAAATTCATAACCGATTTAACCGGAATTACCAACGAAATGCTGCAAAATGCACCGAAAATACAGGATGTATTGCCCGGCTTTATCGAATTTTTAAAGGATCGTGTACTTGTCGCCCATAATGCAAATTTCGATATCAATTTTTTGTATGATAACTGCATGTATCATCTGGGAATACCTCTCAAAAACGATTTTATTGACACCATGAGATTATGCCGCCTGTTGTATAGAGGATTACCGAATTATAAGCTGAATACCTTGCTGCAGCATTTCGGAATATGCGAACAGGTAGAGCATCGCTCCTATTCCGATGCATTAAACGCCGCTCGATGCTACGAGCATATGAAAAAGTATGCATCGGAAACCGGAATCGACATAAACGACCGAGCCAAAAAGCAATCAAAATACGGCTCTTATTTTAAAGTCGGCGATGTTACCGCTACCGAAACGGATTTTGACGAATCGCACCCGTTTTACGGCAAAGTCATTGTATTTACCGGTACCTTAGAGAAAATGTTACGAAGAGAAGCCGCTCAAATCGTGGTGAATGTAGGCGGAATTTGCGCCGATACGGTAACGGCGAAAACGGATTACCTCGTTTTAGGGAACTTGGATTACAACAAAAATATAAAAGGCGGAAAAAGCTCAAAGCTCAAAAAAGCCGAGCAATTAAAGCTGTCGGGTGCAGGTATTGAAATCATATCCGAAAACGTTTTTTACGATATGATGGCCGGCAAATAAACGGATTTCCTTACAACAAAAAATCCTTCAAACACTCTTCAAGTGCTTGAAGGATTTGTATTTTGGAGCCGCTAATCGGAGTCGAACCGATGACCCCTTCCTTACCATGGAAGTGCTCTGCCTTCTGAGCTATAGCGGCATTGCTCGCAAACTGGAGCGGATGACGGGAATCGAACCCGCGTAGTCAGCTTGGGAAGCTGGCATTCTACCATTGAATTACATCCGCAAAACCGCAGACATTTTCAACAGAACATGTGAGATTATAGCACAGGTTTTTTAGAAAGTCTAGTCCTTTTTATGAATTTTTCATTCCGGCTAAAACACGACCTAATTTTCTTTTTATCCGCTGCAGGGCATTGTCCGTGGACTTGACGGAAATACAAGCTTTATTCGCGATCTCCGAATAAGATAATCCGTTAAGATAATAGTGCAGAACCTTTTTTTCCATATCGCTTAAGTAATTGAGAATGAAATTTTTCATGTACTCTCTTCTTTCGTTTTCCAAAACAAGTACTTCGGGATCGCAATCGCCGCTTGGAATCAAATCGATGTATGTAGTTTGGGATTCGTCTTCGAATACGGGCTTGTTCAATGAAACATAGGTATTCAAAGGGGTGTGCTTCCGTCGAGCAGCCGCACTCACCGCCGTAATAATCTGGCGGGTGACGCAGATTTCCGCAAACGTTCCGAATTTGCATTCCTTTGTTCCGTCAAAATCTCGCATGGCTTTAAACAATCCGATCATACCTTCCTGCAGAAGGTCGTCTTTGTCCGCTCCCGCCAAAAAGTATGCCCTGGCTTTCGAATTCACCATGGTTTTGTACCTTGAAAACAGCTGTTCAAAAGCCATCGGATCTCCGTCACGTCCCAATTGTACAAGGTCCTCATCGTATAATTCTTCATAAATTTTATCCATACCGATGCTTCCCTTAACTCATTTTCTATATATTGTCCGTTTTTTCACCTTTGTCCAATTCAGTTTACCATAACTTGTCTTTTTCTTCAATCCGTCCGCCCAATCAAATCAATACTTTAAAATTCTTGTAACTATTGTGTAACATACCTTCTTTTTGTACGTCTATCATTTATGATACTATTTATTGGAACGGATAACGATGATTTGCGGTGAACAAACTAAAATAATGAGAAAGCAACAGAAAGGGCAAGTGTATGCAGCAAAACAAAATGATCATCTTTTCCGCTTTAGGTGAAAAAAGCTTTACAAAAGAACAGCTTGAAAGACTGAAAACACGCTGCAATGCGACTTTCTATGAAAGCTTGGAGCCTCTTGATAAGGAAACCTTTATCAAAACAGCATCCGGTTTCGATATCGTTTCCGTGACAAGAAGAACGATAAAGGACATTGATCGGGAGATCATCGACGGGTTAAAGGGCTTAAAACACCTTATCATCTATTCTACCGGATACGAATGGGTGGACTTGGATTACCTCAATGAAAAAAATATTCTGCTGAGCAACCTTCCGAATTATTGCACCCAAGCGGTGGCGGAGCATACCGTGGGATTGGTATTGATGTTCGCTGCAAGGCTTCATCTTGCCATGGACCATGCAAGAGGAATGATTCCGAAGGGGGTATCCTTACGCGGGTTTGAGTTAAAAGACAAAACGGCAGGCATTATCGGCTTTGGAAGAATCGGAAAGAGAGTATCCGAGCTTTTGACTCCCTTCGGTATGAAGCTTTTGTATTACGACATCAAAAAGAAAGAATCGGCGGTCGTCCGATTCACACCCTTCGAGGATTTGTTAAAAAACTCCGACTACATCCTTCTTTTAGCCAATAAGGTTCGAAACGCTCCTCCCATACTTACCGAAAAAGAGCTTTCCATAGTCAAAAAGGATTGCTTTATCATCAATACCGCCCGAGCGGACCATGTGGATCATGTTGCTATGATCAAAGCCGTTAAGGAAAAAAGGGTTTACGGATATGCCGTAGACGATATTCTGCCGGAGGTTTTAAACGATAAAACCATCGAACCGGGACGAATCGTGATGACGGCTCATACTGCATGGTATACCACGGAAGCTTTAATAAGAGGAGCCGAAGACTGGGTAAATTGCATGACGGCCGCGTCGTGCGGACAACCGATAAACCTCATAAGAGAATGGGGGGATTGATGTGAAAGATCCGATGAAAAAAATCGAAAATCTTTTTTTATTGGGCACCTTTTTTCTTTCCTTTTTATTCATCCTTTTGCTTACGTTTGCGAAATATCCGGACTGGTGGTCCTACGTCATTTTTGAAAACACGCCCTTAACTTGGTATGAAAGCGTTCTCTTGTTCACCTGCGGCGTATTTTCCTTTCTCATATCCATGCTTTTTTACTTAAATAACGAAAAAAAGCCTTTCGTTCTTTGGGGGCTTTTGAGCGTCTTTTTCATAGGCTTATCCCTTGATGAACGGTTTGCATTACACGAGCGAATTCGCACTCTCCTCTTAGCGCCAAAAGACATCAAGAATCCTCTTTTCTTTTGGACCGAAGCCGGAGATTTTGTTTTAATTACCCTTTTGCTCATCGCTTTGTTTTTCCTTCCGGTGTATATAAAGCTGTTTAAAGTGCGCAAGGCGTCCTTTGCCTTGTTCCTTACCGGCTTTTTTATAGCCGCTTTGGCCGTTATTGCGGATTCTATACCCGTCAAAGATTACAGCATCGAATTTCAGCGCCTTCAGCAATATATCGAAGAGATTTTAGAAACAACCGCCATGATATTCTTTCTCAATTCATTGTTCAAGATGCTTACATATGAAATACGGCAATATGCTATAATAAGAAAAACATTGTCATGAAAACAGGAGGGCAAAAAATGGATCAATTAAAATGGTATGAAAAACCTCTGAGAATAGCTGCAGTTCAATGCAATTACGGCGAAGACAGTTTTGATATTCTGGAGAACCATGTTTTCAAAGGACATTTTAATACGGAACAATTGCTTCATCTGAATGCGGAAGGACACACATCCTTCTACAAGCACGAGCGAGACGCTGAAAAGCTGAAAAAATACATAGAGGAGGCTCGTAAAAGAAACATCCGCATAATCCTCTATTGGAACACCCACTGCGTGGAAAAGCCGGACCGGGATGCCCATCCCGAATGGATTCAAAAACTGAAAAACGGCGACGAAGTAACGGCATACTCCAACAAGTATCTCATTTGCATCAACAGTCCTTGGGTTGACGATTTCATGGAAAATTTCGAAAAGGTATGTACGTTGGATCTTGACGGTATTTTCCTCGACGGACCGGTGGTGAATGCCCAAGGCTGCCACTGCGAAGCTTGCCAAAAGAAGTTTTACGAAAAGTACGGGAAATCGATTTTCGATGCAACCTACCATGAAATGGTAGAGTTTAAGGTCTCTTCCGTTACCGAATACGTAAGAAAGACCCACGAATTAAAAAACAGCATCAATCCCAACATATTGGTGTACTTGAACAACTCGTCTCTTCGAGCGGACGTCACCGGGAGCAACACCACCCAAGTGGAGCCTTACGTAGAGATGGTAGGAACCGAAGCCGGTTTCGCCTATATCAACAAAAGCTACTCCATCACCCATATGACGCCCCATATCAAATACATCGAAACCAAGGCCAAGGGAAAACCCTACGTCATATTTACCGCAGGGGACAACAAGCCCAACTCCTACTACATGCACACCGCCGTTGAAACGAAAATCCTGTATTATCGTTCCGTCGCCCACGGCGCCAACATTTGGTACGGAATCCACGCTCCTACGTATATTATGAAAACACCGGGAGGACAAGCGGCATACGAATGCAACCGCTTCCACGAAAAATATTCCGATTACTATCTCAAAACCGTTCCCCGCAACAAGATCGCCGTGGTATGGTCCGCCGATACGGCCAACTACTATGCATCCAGCGTAGCCGAAAGCGACTTTACCCAAGGGGCACAAATCGGATTCAGCGTGGAAAAAGGGAACCACTCCGCTTCCTTCTACGGTTTCTGCGAAGCCCTGCAGCGCAACCACGTTCAATTTGACGTTATAGACGAACAAACCTTAATTTCCGACGACATCAACAAATACGAAATGATCCTGTTCCCCGTTTGCGCATGCATGAGCGATGAAGTCGTGGAAAAGGTTAAAGCTTACGTGAAGAACGGCGGTAATATCTTTGCCACCTACGACACCGGCTGCTACGACGAAAAAGGCAGACGAAAAGGAGCCGATCGCATCAAGGACCTCTTCGGAATCGAGTCCATGAAGGGTACGTTAAAATACGAAATAGGATTGTCCTATCCCACCGTATCGGAAAAATACGCGGAAGGTTTAAACGCCAACGTCATTCCGGGTCCCTTCAAATTGGTCGAATGTACCTTCAAAGAAGGCGTAGAATCGGTGGCAAAAGTCAACAGACCCATGGAAGGCCGCTATGTAGCTTTCCCGGATATGGAATTGGAGTTCATTACCATTAACAGCTACGGAAAAGGAAAAGCCGTTTATTGTGCCGGCAATCCGGACGAGTTCATCCATTCCCACGGCTACTCGGACAACATCAAATTGGTTTACCGCCTTGTCGCCGAACATGCAAATACCCTTGTAAAAAGTACCGCGCCTCAAAGCGTAGAAATGGTTGTACGCTACCAAAAAGAACCCGGCCGGTATATGCTGCACTTAATCAATATGACAGGGGAAATGATTCGACCTATGGAACGCTTGATTCCCATTACGGATTTCGACATTAAGCTAAGCCTGCCGGATACCATAAGCAAAGTATCGGTTTTGGACAATACCCTATCGGCCGAATTGGATAAAGATACCCAAACCATCCGTATCGACCGCTTGGATGATTACGCCGTATTGGTATTGGAATAGAAGAATCAATCAAAAAGAAGTGACAGAAGCGGCAGATCACTCGGTGAGCTGCCGCTTCTTTGTTAAAAATTTTCCGTATCCTTTTTGTCAATAATAAATATCCACTACGATATCCGTTATGTAAACCAAATCGTCTCCTTCCGGAAGAATCATGAGCTTTAGCGTGTTCATGCCCTTTACAATGTTGTTGGGCTCTAGACGGTAGGATAAGATGCTCGGAACATTCAAAGGCTTTTCCATAACCTTGCCGTTGAGCTCTACAACAATTTTGTCCTTTTGCTTTGCTTGGGACAAGGAAATCCGTAAATTGACGGAGGGTGTTTTCCCTTTTTCAATGGCCTTTTCCAAATCCTCTCCGATGGGGAATACAACCGTCACCGGCTGACCCTTCTTTAATTCCATTTTGTCATAGGGATTCACGGTAGGTATATTGATAAATTCTCTGTGAGGCCATGTCCTCGAAAAGTATCCGACTCCGCGGTAAGAAGCGAAATAGTGTTTGTTGTAGTTTAAAAGCTTTTCGGTGTCGTCTCCCACCTTAAATATGGGAGAGTTATAGCTATAGTAATTGAAGAGCAAAAATCCGTCCGCCCCGGAGTTCCAAACATTGGTAAGACGTGCAGCATAGCTTTCCAAAGACATGCGCGTCGCATTGGCGTTATCGTCTCGAACTCGGGTTTCGTCTACGGAAGGATACACCCGCACCCCGTATTTATGGCCTAACTCCACGCTGTATTCCCAATAATTCAATTGGGTGTAGCTGGAGGTACACAAGATATCCACAAGGTCTTCTTCCATCCATTTTTCGATGTCCAACCCGATTGCCCTGCAAAACTCCACGCTGTCGGGAACCCGTATCGATACCAAGATGGGCCTTCCCCGTTTCATTCCTTCTATTTCCGTCATTTCCCGTATTTTACGGACCATATCGGTCATAAGGTCCAAGGTTTCTTGGGGCAACACTTTGCCTTCGGCGGCATCCTTAAAAAAGCAGGGGTGCCTGAAAAAGTCCAAATGGATTCCGTCAATATCGTAGTTTTGGCAGGCTTCTTCGAATATGGCGTAAGCCATATCTCGAATCTCTTGCTTGGTATAGTCCACCGAGGTCCAGGTTCCGTATTTGGGGGGATTCTCCTTCGTTCCTACCAACAGATCCGGCCGGCTCGTTTTCAGCTTGTTGTATTCGAACATGATGTCGCCGTACCAATCGCCTTGGTTGTCGTGGGTATCGTTCATCCGCATGGAGAAAAAGAATTCCATGTCGTTTTCATGGCAAAATCTCACCATTTCCGTCAAAAAGTCGATCCCCGCCTCAATAAGCTGTCGAGCTTTGTTGTTGCTGAAATTGGATTCGGTACAGTCGAAAAGCTGCCCGATTTTGGTGTTGTGAGTAAACATGCCGAATCCGGAAGACCAAGGCGTATAAAGTACCGCATCCACGGCCGTATCCTTTAAAGGGTAAAATCGAGGTGCCAATACGCCGTCTACCGACACTTCGTTAGTATAATACACGATTTCGCAGCCGTCGTTGTCATACAAAAACTTTCTGTCGGGATCGTTTTTCAGCAGCTCCCTTTCGTAGCGATACTTTTCCAATTCGGTCATCTTGGAGAAGTCCGGCTTCGCCGTTGTCGTAACCAAAGTCGTAGTCTCGGTTTTGGCCGCCGTCGTTTCCGTGACTTTGACGGTCGTCGTCTCCCTTTGCTCCGTCGTCGTTTCCTTCTTTTCGGTTACCGACTCGGAAGCAACAACCGTTTGTTTTTCCGTTTCTCCGGCCGTTTCCGGTTCTTTTGACTCGCTTTCCTCCATATCGATTTGCGAACCGACACAAGACGATATTAGGAACAGCAAGCAAATAGGTATGAACAGGAGTATCCAAAATCTTGCTTTCCTCATACCCTCACCCCTTTGGCTTATTATATAAATTTATGAATCAACCGCTCTTTATATTCCTATAAACTCCAAAAAGCGTTTGATTTGCCGATCCCAAAAATCCCAAGTATGACTCGCCGGTTCCTCGCAGTAGGTTACGGGAAGACCTAATTTTAAGCAGTGTTCCTTAAATCGAATATTCTGATAGTATAAAAAATCCTCGGTGCCGCAGGACAGGTAGATGGAAGGAACCTTACCTTTCAAGCCTTCGGCCACATAAAACAAGTCGTTATCCGTATCCTTCACTTTGAGGTCCGGACCGAAAAGACTGATCAAAAACTTCTCGCTTTTATTGGCATCCTTGGCAAAAGCCACAATGTCGGTTACGCCGCTGAAGCTTCCTACCGCCATGTATTGCTCCGGATGGCAAAGAGCCGCCTTCAAAGCTCCGTAGCCTCCCATGGAAAGCCCGGCAATATATTGCCGGGCAGGGTCGATCGGGAAAAATTTACTCGAAACTTCGGGCAGTTCCTTGGTGATATACGTATGGTAAGCGTCTCCGTAGTACATGTCCAAATAGAAGCTTTTTTGTACTTCCGGCATAATCACGACAATCTTCTTCAAACGCACGTACATCTCGATGGAGGTGCGAACCAGCCACATATTGTGGTCGTCGGACAGGCCGTGGAGCAAATACAAAACCGGCACCTTCTCGCCTTTTTGAACGGTATCCGGCAAAAGCACATTAAAGGATGTGGTAAACCCTAACGTGCCGGACAAAAAGCTGATTTTCCCAATAGCCACAAAATCATCTCCTTAAACATACCCGAAAAATTATACGAGCTTCACCTTCAAGGTCTTTATTTCATAAGGACCCATCTTAAAGGTTATACGGTTTGCATCAACGGGAATTTCACAAATGTTTTCTTCCAGCATGTTGCATTCGTATGCATAAGCAAAGCTCTTGAAGGATGTCAACGTACAAGTAATATCGGAGTTGTAGCACTCGTACAAACGAATGACATATTCGTCGGAAGCTTCGCACTTTTTCACCGTTTCCATGACCACGCGGTCGGAAATGTTCGTTTCGAACAGAGAAAGCGAACAAGGAGCACAGCCCTTATCGGATCCTTCCTTTGTTACGGCGTACATGGGAACGTTAAAGTCGTAGCCCAATGCGGGAATGTTGGCATCTCTCCAAGTTCCTGCATGAGGAACCAAGGAATACTTCATGTAGTGGACTTCCTTATCCGCTTCCGGATTGGGATGCATGCCGCTCTTTAATAAGGTCAACCGCATGTTTCCTTCGCGGATGTCATGTCCGTATTTGCAGTCGTTCAACAAAGCCACGCCGTAGTCGTATTGCGAATAATCCGCCCATTTATGTGCAACCATTTCGTATCGGGCAATATCCCAAGAGGTATTGGTATGAGCCGTCCGTTCGATATTACCGAATTGAATGTCGTAGGTCGCTCTTTCCGCATGAACTTGAACCGGGAATGCGGTTTTCAAAAGCAGCCGCTGTTCCTTCCAGTCGATGACGCAGTCAAAGTCGATTCGAGGAATGTTTTCGTAGATATAGATGTTTTGGGTAACGGTGGAATCGAAGAATTTCCATACGATTCTTACTCCGCCTCTTACCGGTCCTTCCTCGATGACTTCAACGGACTTCACATCGTCGATTTCATACATCTTTTGCGGATAGTAAATTTCAATGTTCCAGTTTTCATCGGACCGAGGACGATCCTCGAATACCTGCAGCACGTTTCCTGCCTGTCCCGGCTTTAAAACGTTTCTTTTGTTGACCTTGTCGTAAATGGATTGAATATTTCCTTTTTCGTTGAAAACAATATCAAAGAACTTGTTTTCCATCCGTTTTTCGGTAACAACCATACCGG
Source organism: Clostridiaceae bacterium (assembly GCA_012744235.1). Taxonomy (GTDB): domain Bacteria; phylum Bacillota; class Clostridia; order JAAYHZ01; family JAAYHZ01; genus JAAYHZ01. Next base: position 4,492 of record JAAYHZ010000190.1, on the reverse strand, counting down.
TATTTCCCGGAATCTTATCCGCGCTCAACGCATAGGCTTTGTATCCCTTCGAGGGAACGTCTTCGACATATGCCAAGTATTTATTCGAAGACACCTTTTGAACCGGATAAGCCTTGTTTTCAATAGGATCCTTTAAGGATTCTACGGTGTTATCCGACTCGAATTCGATAAGGTCGTTTCTTTTCTTTCCTAACGTGTTCACGGCAATGACGGAATCGGTTTCGCAGCCGACCCTTTCTTTAATGACATTCAGGGCCTTTTGGATCAATTCTCCGCCTTGTCTTTGCAATTCGTTGTACTCTTTCAGGGTTACGTCATAAACTTCCTTAATGGAAGAGCCGGGCAAAATGTCGTGGAATTGGTTCAACAAAACATTCTCCCACATCGCATTGATTTGTTCTTGAGGATAATCCACGCCGTCCTGCATCAAAAGCGCGTACAAGGTTTCGATATCATGAAGCATCAGCTCGCACTTACGATTTGCACGCTTGTTTCTTCCCATGGAGGTGTAGGTTCCTCGATGGTATTCCAAATACAGCTCGCCGATCCACTTCGGCAGCACTTTTTCTTTGGGCTTGTTTTCAATAAAGCTTTTTTCCAAGCGCTTGAAGTAGTCTAAAGCTCTTCCTTGGACTGTCCTCGGGCAGCCGGGCAAGCCTTTTTCCATTCTGCGGATATTTTCCAGCATTTCTTCGGTAGGACCGCCGCCGCCGTCTCCGTAGCCGTAAGAGATCAGCACGTCGTCGTGCATATCCTTATGGCTGTACCGTCTCCATGCTCCGATCACGGAGCTGGGATTCAGCATGCCGTTGTATGTGGTGAAGAACTTTTTCTCATCGGCATTTTGGGTTGTGATAAAATGGGTCAAAACCTCCGTTCCGTCCAACCCTTGCCATAAGAACGTATCGTAGGGCATCTTGTTATGCCTGTTCCAGTTGATTTTTGTGGTCATAAAGTAGTCGATACCGCATTTTTTCATAATCTGGGGCAGTGCGGCATTGTATCCGAACACGTCCGGCAGCCAAAGGATTTTGTTGTCCACGCCGAATTCGTTTTTGAAAAAGGTTTTGCCGAACAAGAATTGTCTTACCAAGGATTCGCCGGAGGTTACGTTGCAATCCGCTTCCAGCCACATACCGCCTTCCGCTTCCCATCTTCCCTCTTTTACTTTTTCCTTTACTTGTTCGTAAACTTCCGGATAGTCTTCTTTAAGGAATTTGTACAGCTGAGGCTGGCTGGACATAAAGATGTATTCCGGATAATCCTCCATGAGCTTTATAACCGTGGAAAAGCTTCTTCCGGTTTTTTCACGGGTCTGCTCTACCGTCCACAGCCAAGCAACGTCGATATGGGTGTGACCGACGCAGGTAGCAATGACGTCCGACTTATCTTTCATTTTTTCATAAAGCTCGGTGCGTATAAAGGCGGTAGCATTCTTTACGGATTCATAGAAGAGAGAGCTTCCGGGTTTTCTAAAATCAATGATATTGCAGGTTTGATTCAAAACCGTCAGCATGTCATGCTTGTCTTTATCGTTATCGTCCATGAACTTAATGATGTCCAAGGGCACCTTGATATCGTAATACAAGGCCTTTACGTCTTCACGGACTTCCGCTAAAACGGGCAAAAACTTGTCCTGCCCTGCCACCATGCCGCTGTAGGCGTGCATATCGATTTTAAAGATATCTCCGGGGCGAGCATTGCGGGTCAATACGATACGGGTGTGGTTAACGTCTACTCCTTGGACCGGTCGTCCGTTCAAATATACCATGAATTGGGGATTCGTAGCGTCCCATCCTTTTTGGTAGGACATGATATAGACGGACAGCGATTTTCCTTCGTACTCTTCGGGAACGCGGACTTCGAACTTGAACCACGCATGGGAGTCTCTTTCCGCCCACGGGGTGCCGTTTTGGTACACCTCCCAGGCAATAGAAGGATCCGATGCCTCCTGTACATTCTTGTACCTGCCTTTCGAATAATAGACAGGATATATATCCGCCAATTTCACGATCGTAAAATCTTCAAGGTCCCTACACGTTTTACCGACTTTTTCTTCAATGAAATACATGGCCGTTATGTGCTACTTAAAAGACAAAGGGAGTAGCATTTCCTCCTTATCCTGTTATATTTAATTTATCAATCGTTCCGAAGGAACGTTTTATTTCCATGCAAATACTTTTACGGATTCCTTCTTCTTCTGCCGTTTCTTTTTCTTTTTTGGATATTCACCATAAGGGCTAAAAACAAGTAAACCAACAAAAGAGCCCCGACAATAACGATCACGATTTTCCCTATTTGGAGAATCTTTTGAATCACGCTTTTTTCGTCGTCTTGGATCTCCTCCGAAGGCTCATTCATATCATCCGGATTTTCCGGCCGTTCCTTCGGATCCGGATCCTTCTTCACTTCCGCATATACGTTATTTCCCGCCGCGATGTTTACCGAGCCTAACAATTCATTTTCGTAATAATAATCGGCGGTTCCTACCGGATCGTTTGCTTTAACGGGCAATTCCAATTCCGCATTGATATTGAGCTTGACCTCTACCTTATCCAAGTCCAAACTCGCCAAGGTAAACACATCCAAGTCTTCTTGGGCGACAAGAACCAAAGGCATGTTGTCCCGTGCATTCTCCACGGAATGAAGTCCTAAGTAAACATTTTTACGTACCAAATTCAAGGATTTGAAATTATTAAAGCCGTATTCAAACAGCTTGGTGGTGATATCCGTTATTACTTCCCCGCTGTTCGGTGCACGTACACCCATCACTACGGCAATAAGCTCTTCTCCCGCGTGATTTCTTGCGCTTGTAATAAGGCAGCGACCGGCAGGGTCGGTATACCCGCTTTTGATACCGGTAATTTCGTAGCCTTCGAAATTGTTGCTTCGTAACAAAATATTACTGGTGTACAAAGTATTCCATGAGGAATGCTTGTTTGTAGGCGACAATTGAATGCTCGTTTTCCTTACAATGGATCGAAAAACCTCGTTCTGCATGGCGTGCCTTGCAATCTTCGCCAAATCCATGGCCGTGGTATAATGGCTGTCCTCATGCATACCGCACGGATTGGTATAATGGGTGTCGGTTGCTCCGATTTCTGCAGCCTTTTGGTTGCAAAGGTCCATGAATTCTTGTCTTGTTTCGCATATATTTTCCGCGATAATATTCGCCGTTTCGTTTGCCGAAACCACCAGCATGGCGTTCAGCAAATCCTCCATGGTCATAACTTCCCCGGCTTGAATTCCGATATTCATCCCGTCTTTGCCTATATCATGGACCGCCGCCACCGACGCGGTCATTTTCATATCCAAGCTTCCCTTTTCCAAGGCCACAATAGCCGTCAATATTTTCGTGGTACTGGCCGGATATATTTTTTTATCGCCTTCATAAGAAGCCAAAACCGTTCCGGATTTTGCATCTATCAAAACATAAGCGTCGGCACCGGAAACATATATAGGCGGATGAGTCAATGCGCTGACCGGGCTGAACAAAAGAAAAACCAAAGCCAAGGTCAATATTAAACTGACAGTCCGTCTCATAAGTCCTCTCTTTACTCTATTTTTTCTATGGGTACATCGTACTTGTATGCCAAGGCCGCTCCAACCGCCGTTGCGTACTCGGAATGCTCGGGAATAATGAAGTTGATTCCGTACAGAGCGGACAAATTGTTCATTATTTTTTTCGCTTGGGGAATGGTGGTCAAATTACCGGTTAAGACAATGTCCTTGATATCCCCGCTTTTTGACGCAAAATTCGCAATGATTCCAATGGTTTGGAACACCAAGTTTAGAATTCCCAATGCCAAATCCGAGGAATTGGCCATATCGTTGATTCTGCCGAAATTCGCCGCCGTGGTATCCGGGGGCAAACCGGGAATTTCGTCTCGTGAAATATCTCGTACCAAAAGATCAACCTTCGACAAATCTCCTTCTTCGGCCAAATTAATCAGAGAATAAATATCTCGAATTTTTAGCATTCGATCGGCAAGACCTAAAATCGTACCTCCGCCAACACCGGAACCGCCCATATGGAATATGTTTTTCTTGTCGGCCTTAATTAAAGCCGTACCGGTGCCCATGCTGACCACAATTACGCGGTCCAGCCGGCTGATGTATTGGCCTCCTAAACCGGTGGCGATAAATTCTTGGACTCTGCCCGTGGGAATGCCGTAAATCGGTTTCGCCAGATAGGAAGCGCCGACTCCCGTCATAATGACTCGATCCACGTCGGCAATCATAATATTCTCTTGCGATAGAAATTTCCCGAATGCACCGTATAGCGATGCAATGGGATCATCCGCTTTTACAAAAAAGGGGGTTATCATTGTCCGATTTACGAATCCGACAATTTTTGTTGTGCTCCCCCCTATATCAATACCAATCGTTACGCTCATACTTTCTCTATACTCCAAAAGGATTTTTTCGGTTTTAGCCTATACCGGTGATCTTTTTCATGGCTTCCTTGGCTTCGTCGGGCAAAACGACTTTC
>JAAYHZ010000189.1 GCA_012744235.1 Clostridiaceae bacterium | reverse complement strand
GCTTTAATCACGGTTCTAATCGCTTTGGCAATTCTGCCTTGCTTTCCGATTACTTTACCCATGTCTTCTTCCGTAACCCTAAGCTCTAAAATTGTCGATTTTTCACCTACAACCTCGTTAACGGATACTTGTTCGGGATTATCTACCAGTGCTTTTGCTATGGTTTCAAGCAATTCTTTCATTTCATCATACCTCCCCGGTTGTTACTCTTATCTACACTATCTAATATTAATATATCTAATATGTGAAAAATATAAAAGTCCTATTCGTATCTTGCTCGGATTATTCGGCCGATTCGGTTGCAACCGGTTCACCTGCATTTTTATCGGACGGGATGATACCGGATATCTTCAGTAAAGAGCGTACGGTATCCGTGGGCTGTGCTCCGTTCTTTATCCATTCGGCTGCTCTTTCCGAATTAATATCGACGGAATTATCCGAAGATTTCGGATTGTATGAACCTAATTCTTCTATGACTTTGCCGTCTCTTGCATTGCGAGAGTCGGTTACGACAATGCGATAAAAAGGTTTTTTCTTAGAGCCTACTCTTTTCAGTCTGATTTTTACTGCCATTTGATACACCTCCTTGGTTGTTTATTCTATATGTCAAAAGGGAAACGGCATGTTTTTCATACCTTTTAGCCCTCTTTTGCCTTTTTTGTTCATCATCTTCATTAATTTATTGACCTGTTCAAAATCCTTCAAAAGCCTGTTTACATCCTGTACCTCGGTTCCGCTTCCGGATGCTATTCTTTTTTTGCGGCTTGCGTTGATGATATCCGGGTTGCTGCGCTCTTTCTTGGTCATGGATTGAATAATGGCTTTTATTCTTTTTAGTCGGTTTTCGTCGACGGAAAGTCCTTTCATGGCTTTTGAATCAAAGCCCGGTATCATCCCCAGCAGCTGATCCAAAGGCCCCATTTTCTGCATTTCTTCCATCTGTTCCAAAAAGTCGTTTAGATCGAACCCTTTGGACCTTAGCTTTTGTTCCATCTCCAAGGCCTTCTTTTCATCAAAGGATTCTTGGGCTTTCTCGATTAAGCTCAGCACATCACCCATGCCCAATATCCTTGAGGCCATTCGGTCCGGATGGAAAGGCTCGATATCATTCAGCTTTTCACCGACGGAAGCGAATTTTATAGGTTTTCCCGTAACGGTTTTTACCGTTAACGCCGCTCCGCCGCGGGTATCTCCGTCCAATTTCGTGAGTATGATACCGTCAATTCCCAATTCCTCGCTGAAGGATTTGGCGACGTTTACCGCATCTTGACCGGTCATGGCATCTACAACCAAAAGAATCTCCATGGGCTTGACCTTGGCTTTCATGTCGCGCAGCTCCTGCATCAGCTCTTCATTGATGTGGAGTCGACCGGCGGTATCGATCAACACCGGATCGTATCCGTTTCTTTGGGCATGCTTTATGGCGTTCTCGGCGATGGCAACCGCGTTTTTATTATTCTCCTCCGCATACACGTCAATATTCAATTGGCTTCCTACCACTTGCAATTGCTTTATGGCTGCAGGGCGATAGATGTCACAGGCGACCATCAAAGGCTTCTTGTTGTCCTTCCTTAAAAGATTGGCAATCTTTCCGCAGGAAGTGGTTTTACCGGATCCCTGAAGCCCTACAAGCATATACACCGTAGGCGGCTTCGAAGAATAGGTCAGTTTTGCAGTAGTTCCGCCTAACAGAGCCGTCATTTCATCGTAAACGATTTTTATAACCTGCTGTCCCGGCGTCAAGCTTTCCAGAACATCGCTTCCTAAAGCTTTTTCCGTAACGCTATTGGTAAAATCTTTGACGACTTTGTAGTTAACGTCAGCCTCCAAAAGAGCCATGCGGATTTCTCGCATCACTTCCTTGATGTCTTTTTCCGTGATTCGAACCTTCCCCTTCAGCTTGTTTACGATGTCCTGCAATTTAGAGGACAAACCTTCAAATATCGCCAAACCTTACACCATCCTTCTTAAATTTCGGAAATCAATTCATCCAGCTCTTTATCGGCAATCCGGACTCCGGCATCGTTCAACTTCTCTTTTATATTCTTCAGCTTTTGCCTCAATTCGTCGTTATGCTTAATCAAGCCTAAGGCCTTCTCGAATCGCTCCAACCGGTGTATGGATTTTTTTACCGTATCATGGGCGGCTTGCCTTGTCACTCCGGTCAGCTCCGATATCTCATTCAAGGAAAAATCCTCGTTAATGTATTGATGCATAATGTCTCTTTGCCGCTCGGTTAAAAGATTTTCATACAAATCCATCAAAAGACCTATTCGTACGACTTCTTTCATATCCATTTCTCGTTTTCCTTTTGAGGCGATTTAATAAAACAACTGTAAAGCTAAAATACTTTACAGATTGTACACCGGAAACAAGAGCTTTGTCAAATGATTTTTCATTTATTTTTGCATTATACGTGCGCAATGGTATCGATCCAATTGCCGAAAAGCATAAACAGGGATTCGCCGAAAAAGATCAGCGTCAATAGGATCAGAATGTACCATATTAATGCGGCAATGCCGATTCTTTTCAAATTTTCATTCACGTATCTTCCGAAGACCCAAGTAAAAACGAAAATGATATTGACCACCGGCAGCATTAAAAGAATCGGTATAAAAAAGTAAGAGAAAACACCCAAAGGCTTGCGCAGCTCTTCTTTAATATATTCTTCTCCGATTAATTTTGCGGAACCGGGAAGCTCGTCCTCACGGACAAAATCCGACTTTTGTCCGAAAGCACCGTTATCCTTCCGCTCCTCATCCGTATTGTTCCGAGCTTGGCCGTTGTTTTCAATTTTCATTTTTTCCTCGTTGATATTTTCTTTTCTTTCAGGGACATTTTCATCAATAGGTTTTCCGTTATTGTTTTGCTCGTTCATTCGGACCGCCTTCCTGTTTTTTTAATTTCCTTTGGATTCGTTGTATAAGTTCTCGATTTGCTCCTGCAAATCCTCTAATTGCTTTTTCAAATCGCTTAGCTTTTCCATCAGCTCCTCAAGCTTTTCAACCTCTCGCTCTTCTTCCCGATCCTCATCCTTTTCGAACAAATCCGTTAAAGCATCGGACAGTGTTTTTCCTCTACCGTACGTAAATTCGTTTCCGTAGCTGTAGCCGGCTACGATTTCCAATACTCTCGAAGCTCCGCCGTAGCCGGAAGGCCGAAGATATATAGGGGCGACATACAGCAAGCTGTTTTCAACGGGAAGAAACGTGGTTTTGCCTTGCGCTACGTTAAAACCGTTTTGCCGCAGCGTACGGATCTGCTCCGCCAAGGGTTCGATTTCACCGATCTTTTCTTCCCAACGATATGGTCCCCATACGAAAACATCGTTAGGAAACGTGACGAGGATCAGCTCGCCGTAGTTCATAGGACCGCATCCCACGGCAAGATAACTCGTCAAATCGTGGCGATTGTCTCCTGCGGGAGTAAAGGCTCGAATCCAATAGGATCCGGGTTTTTCTTGTCCGGGCAAAAGAGTATATACATAATATGGGTCGTGGTCCTTCAAGCTTGCGGAAGCGGTTTCGTTAAAGGCTTTCGCAATGGCCCAAAGGCGATTTTGGGTGTAAAAGGCGTCGGTTTGCTCCGGCTCAAGGTAGTATTTGCGTAAAAGGTCCGATTGGATTTCAAACAAATATTTCGGATATTTCCCGTAACTTTTTATGTCCTCCGGTAGAGGAACCGTTCGAAAGATACCGGGATACATTTTCATGTAGGCTTGAATTAAAGGATCCGAAGGATCGATGACGTAAAGCTCCGTTTTTCCGTCATAGGCATCGATGACAACTTTCACCGAATGGCGGATGTAATTGATTCCGTTCGTATACCGGGAACAAGGATAACGGTCGGAGTATGTATAGGCGTTTATCACCCATTTCAATCGACCTTCCTTGTTCAAGATTAAATACGGGTCTTTGTCCAATTCCAAAAAAGGAGCCGCCATCTGCGCACGATTCAGTATCTGCCGGTTTGTCAAAAGAGTTGCATTTTTCGCATATTCGGAGGAAATTAAATTTATGTCCCGGTACTCCAAAGCGAAAAACAATCGGTTCCAAAAGGTTAAGGGAATACCGCCCGAACCTTCGTAGCGGCTTTCGGTACTGCCGTCAAAGTCGATTTCACGGATACCGGAAGCATTTACAATAGCATAGTCATAAGTCATTTCACCGTAATAGATTTCGGGTCTTAAAACTTTAAGGCTCGAATCCGGCGATTCATGGGTCAATTCCTTGATAACGTATTCCGGTTCCCCTTCCGTATTGACTTCTCCCGCATAACTCATCACCAAACCGTATCCGTGGGTGTATCGATATTTCAAATTGATGTAGGATTTATCGGAAAGAAGAGCTCGATTGATTTCTCGAGCGGATATGATTACCTTTGTTTTCTTGCCGTTGACGGTATAATCCAAAATATCGGCATCGCCGAAGGTATAAAACAAAGGTCCTTTTTGGTATCGGTTAAAGGAAGATAAGGCCGCTCCTTCATCCGTTACGGGTATATTCTCCGTAAAGCCTTTGTTTTTTTGTATAAGCTCCCGAGAAGGCGGAATCGGCTCCGGAGACTCCACCGTTGTAATTCTGTCTATGCCGTATGCTTGTCGGGTCATAAGAATGTTGTTTTTTAAATATGAGCTTTCCATATAAAGCTCGTTCGGTTTGACCATTGTCTCTTTGACGACAAAGGAGGCCACCATCGCCGCAGCCCATAAAAAGGGGATGACGCCTATTGCAATTAACGCTTTTTTGTATCGGCTTTTTTTAAATAGATAATAGGCCAAAACCGTAACAATCGGCAAGACAAAGGTCATTATCGTATAATACGGGATCCATACCTTCATCTGTACAAAGCTTGCCCCGACATACTCGTTTACCGTATCAAACAAAAAGCCTTGCTTCGTCAGCGGAAAAGAACAAGCAAGCATCATGAAAAAGATGCCTACATTGATCAGATTGTGTGTCAGCACCGTATCGATTTTCAAGTAACGAAAAGAAAAACGGGAAAAAACGGTAGAAAAAGAGACAAGATAGTACAAAACGGTAAACAATACCGCGGCAATCCATAAATTCGTGAGAAAATCCAGAAGAGTCATTAAAAAAGGCCTTTGAAAGATGTAATATCCGATATCTTTTCCGAAGACCGGATCTTTTACGGAAAATGAAACCTTATTGAAAAACAGCAGGGCTTCTCGGTAGAACTTGTCTTTGACCCATACGACGGTAATCAAACCCGCAACAACGGCGGGAATGAATATGTACATTTTGCCGGCGTTCATTCCGGTCTTTTTAAAATAATCTGTACAGTTTTTTCGGACAAAAAACCCGGATAAGGCGAAAACGAAAAAAGCGATTCCGCCGGCGGCCAAGGAGAAGACCAGCTGATAAAGAAGGTTTTTTATATAAGCCGAAGAAAAATTCCCGATCTCGTCATACTGCAGTATTTCCAGATAAACATTGACCGCCATTACCCCCAAGGAAACGGCCAATAAAGAAAATACGATAAGCAAAATCTTTCTTCTGCTGTTTTTCTTTATCCATTCCTTTTTGTAGTCCATCATTTGGGTATGTCCTCTCCCGCCGAGTTTAATTTTCTTCTTTATTCCGCAAACATGGCATTGACGAACATTTCTTCGTCAAAATCCTTCAAATCGTCGATTTGCTCTCCCACACCGATATATTTTACGGGTATATTCAACTGCTTGTATATGGAAAAGATGATGCCGCCTTTCGCCGTGCCGTCCAATTTTGTCAGTATGATGCCGTCTACATCGATAGCTTCGGAGAATACTTCCGCTTGGTTTACGGCATTTTGACCCGTGGTGGCATCGATGACCAAAAAGGTTTCCACTCGACTTTGGGGCAGTTCCCTTTTTATGACTCGATATATTTTATTCAATTCCATCATTAAATTCTTCTTGTTATGAAGCCGCCCTGCGGTATCGCAGATTAAATAGTCGGCAGATCTTGCCTTGGATGCCACGATGGCATCGTATACAACGGCGGCAGGATCGGAGCCTTCTCTTTGGCGTACAAAGTCCGCCCCGGCTCTTTTTGCCCAAATTTCCAACTGATCAATGGCGGCGGCCCGGAACGTATCCCCTGCGGCAATGACGACCTTTTTCCCTTGGCTTGTTAAAAGCTTACTGATTTTCCCGATGGAAGTGGTTTTGCCTGCTCCGTTGACCCCGGCAACCAGGATCACGTTGGGTTTTTCCTGCTCCGGCTTTTGTTCGTATTTTTTCTCCAAAAGAATATTTTTCATCAATTCTTTTAACTCGTTCGCCACCTCTTTCGGATCCTTCATTTTTTTACTGCGGACGCTCTCTCTTAAATTGTCTATCAGCTCCATAGAGGTTGATACGCCTACATCGGCGGAAATCAATATCTCTTCCAGCTCGTCCATCAGGTCTTCGTCAATCTTTGTAAAGCTTTTGATGGCATTGTCAATCTTCCCTATTAAATTTTCCTTTGTTTTTGTCAATCCCTTTTTTAATTTTTCAAAAAAACCCATTTTATCCTCCGTCAGCCTGTTTTTTCAATTTGGTTCGTATCAACGGATACCACATGAGCAACACCGTGCTCCTGCATGGTCACGCCGTACAAAAAGTCGGAGCCTTCCATTGTTCCTTTTCTGTGGGTGATTAATATAAATTGCGTTTTATCGGATAATGTCCGTAGGTAATCGATAAAACGATAAACGTTTACGTCGTCCAATGCGGCCTCGATTTCGTCCAGCACGCAGAAAGGTGTCGGTTTCAGCATCATGATGGAAAACAAAAGCGCAATGGCGGACAAGGACCTTTCACCTCCCGACAGCAGCATCATGTTCTGCAGATTTTTCCCGGGAGGCTGCACGAATACTTGAATATCGCTTTCCAATATGTTTTCATCGTCGGCCAAAACCAATTCCGCTCTGCCTCCGTCAAAAAGCTCGCGAAATACCTTCTTGAAATTTTGGTTAATTTCTTTTAGTTTTTCCGAAAACTTCGCTTTCATAACGGAGTTCATTTCGTAAACCACCCGTTTTAATTTTTCTTTCGCTTCTTCCATTTCCTGCTGCTGCTTGGTTAAAAAATCATATCGCGCTTTGGTTTCTGCATACTCCGAAATGGAAGTAACATCCACAGACCCTAAAGCGTTGATTTGGTTTTTTAACTCGGATATCTTCCTTGGCGATATCTCCTCCTCGATAGCCGTGTTCCTACGGTTTACCGCCTCGGCGTAGGTTATTTCGTATTCATCGAACATACGGGATTTTAAAGCGTCCATATCCGATTCCAGCTTGGCACCTCGTACCTGCAATCGGCTTTCTTCTTCTTTAAACAGCAGAATATTCTTGTTTCCTTCGTCCAATATCTTGCGGCATTCTTCGATTTCCAGCCTTAAATTCTTCCTTTCCTCCTCCAGCTTGACAACGGTTAAGCCGGCACCGGTCATTTTTTCGTTTAAAGCTTTGATTTCTCTTTGAAGGTTTTGAAGCTCCGCCTTAACATTTTCGATTTTTTCTTCGTTCATTTGTATTTCGCTTTGCTTTTGCTCGATTGCTCTTTGCAAAGCTTCCGCTGCTCGGTCGGTTTCCGTTAAGCTGTTTTTTACGGTTTCGATGCCGTCTTTAACGGAATTTAAGGAAACCTTGTAGTCGGTTATATCCGTAACCAAGTCGTCTTTCCTTTGGCGCTTGGTCTTATTCCGGCTTTCAAATTCCATGATCACGCGTTTTCGATCTTCCACGTCTTTTTCGATGCTTAAGAGCTTTTCCGTAAGCTCATTCAGTTCTTTTTCCGCGACAGCGCATTCTTTTTTATACTGCTCTTTTTCTTCCCTTGCGTTTTCGATTTTAAACTCGAGGCTTTCCAACCTCTCCAGCAAGGATTCCAGTCGATTCTCAAATTTGATACGCTCAAGCTCCGCATTGTGCTTTTCTTTTTCTAATATCTCCAGCTTGTTTTTGCACAGGAGGGCTTCTTCGGAGGTCTTTTCCTTGCTTTTGGCTAAAGACGCACACCCGGATTCCAAGCGGGAAACGGAAGTCTTCAGCTCGTTCAAAAGTCGTTTTCGGCTCAAAAGGCCGGTTCCTTTTTTATTCACGCTGCCTCCCGTAATGGAACCTCCGGTTTGGAATATGTCCCCGTCCAACGTAACGATTTTATAGGAATAGGAAAACTTCTTAGCCATCAAAACGGCAGAGTCATAATCCTCCGCAATGACAACCCTGCCTAAAAGATTTTTAATCACATTGTCAAAACGCGGATCATATGAAACCAGACGATCACAAGTATCCACAAAGCCTTTCATTTTGCCAAGCTCCTCCAGGACGTTTTTTTCGATCCGTCGGGGCTGCATGGAGGATACGGGCATCATGGTAGCCACCCCGATATTGCCTTTACGCAAAAAACCGATTACCGCTTTGGCATCTTCCTCGTCTTCCGTAACAATATTCTGCATGGCACCGCCTACGGCCATTTCCACCGCCGTTTCATATTTTTCTTCTACATCGATAATATCCGCTAAGGTTCCGTAAATTCGTACATTACCGAGGATACCGTTGTCATTGGCGTTCAGAACGGCTTTGACGCTTCGATTGTAACCGTCGTAGGACTTTTCCATCTCGTACAGCATATTGTATTTGGATTTTTCCGCTTGGTATGCCGACTTGGCTTCGTTCAGCCGGACGTCCAGCATGCGCAATCTTTCGGTCAACGTTTTGTATCGGTTTTCCGTTTCTTGCTTTTCTTTTATAACCTTATTTTCCTTCTCTTCCGTTTCGTTCAACAGTTTTTCCGTATTCTCTTTTTCCGAAAGGAAAGAATCCTTTTCGCGGATCATAACCGAAATGTCGTTTTCGATCTCTTTTATACGGGTGCGATAGTTATCCGGTACGCCGCTGCTAGTGGAAATGGAGGTTTTGACTTCCGTTATTTGGTCCAGCTTTTCCATCATCTCCATTTTCAATGTTTCGATCCGCGCTTCTTCTCGGTTCATAGTGGCAAGAAGAGACTGCATTTCTTCCTCGAACTGCTTTAGCTTGGATTCGTACTTTACCATGTCGGCATTTAAGGAAGCCAAACGCTCGTTCAACTTGACCTTGTTTTCTTTTAAAATGTCCGTTTCGTTTTGAGAAGCTTCAATTTCTTTACGTAAATTGGCGATGTAGGATAAGTATTTTTTATGCTTTTCTTCCCACACGCGAATGTCTCCGCTTTTTCGAGCGATCTCCCCTTCGATTTCATGGGTTTCTTTTTTCAGATTCTCAAGTTCAATCTCCAGCTGCTCTTGCCTTTGGGTATTCTTCTTAATTTGCTCGCCCTTTTCCAGGATGATTTTCTCTTGATCCTTTATGTTTTGCTCAACCAAAGATTTCTCTTTGTTGATCTCGTCCAATTTCCCTTGAAAGCTTTGAATGGACCTTACGTATGTTGCGGTTTCATAATCCTTGAGCTTTTGTCTTAAATCCAAATATGTACGGGCCTTTTTCGCTTTTTCTTCTAAGGTCGCCAATCCCGAACCGATTTCCGTGATTATGTCGTTGATTCGGCTTAAATTTTCTTCGGTTTTTTC
>JAAYHZ010000188.1 GCA_012744235.1 Clostridiaceae bacterium | reverse complement strand
GAGCCAAGACGATCAAGAATATGTCATAGTGGAAGAATTGGAAAACGGCGATGTGGATATATTGTCCGACATCCTGGTTCAATATATTTTTAAAATTTACCAGCCGGAGATCATTGGCAGCATCATCGGTAACTTAAGCGGTTTTTACGATTACGCCGACCGGTATCAAATATTGGATAAGACGAAAGGGAAGCTGGTTTTTTATCAGGATAAAATTCCGGATTACCAAAAAGCGGCGCATTCGAATATTGTGGAGCTGCTTCATACCCAAGGCATATTTAATATCGAAGGCTTTATTGTATTCAGGCTGAAGGAATACATTTTTTTCTTGAGGAAATTGGTTGAAGAAGCCATGGACGATTTTCTCAGCGAAAAAGAACATGCGGAATTTATGAGAATGCTAGCCTATTTTGTCGATATGCAGGAACCTCGAACGGATACGGTTCATATTGTTCACGACGGAGATTGTTGCTTTAATCTGTACGACGCGGCAGGTAACCGATACTATTTCCACGACCAAACGACGTTGATTGAAAATATTACGCTGCGAGACGAAGCGATCGATGTATTGATCGGTATGCTGATATCTTTATTACCGGAAAGGATCATCATCCATCAAAATCAAAAACGTCAGCAGCTTTCGGATATTTTGACCGAAATCTTCTCCTACCGAGTGGAGGTATGCAATAAATGTCCCGACTGTACGCTTATGAAAAACGTGCTCATAAAAGGATGAAAAGAATACACAAAAAAGGCAGTTACGTTAGAGTTTTTTTAGCTTACGATGCACTGCTTATGGTTTATCTATCTATGATAAGCACTATCGGAAGTTTCTCCTGTAGAATTAATAGGCTACGACGACATCGAAACAGGAATTTCTATTGCTAACAGTAGAAAACCTGTGACTTAAATTAAGTAGGGAGGTTAACATCATATCTGATCTAATCATATTGGTTCCTCTTATGTCATCCGGCCATTGGTAATGCGTTCAATATACCCCTGTTTGCAAAGGACACCAACATCGGAGTTGCTAAGGCCGGCGACAATAAAATCCGCTGTCTTCGCAATACATCCGACTTGATTGCATAGGTAATATTTTATCAATTAAAAAGAGACTGTGCACTATTTTTTCTTAGTGCAACAGCCTCTTGAGCCCTTGAGCCATTATTCTTTCATCATTTTATTGCAAAAATCGAGGCTTTCCTTTAAGCAATCAAAGGGACACTCGTCGTAGCAGTGGTCTTGTTCGACGGGAGCCCATTCGACCGCCGTTTTTTTGCAAGCTTCAAAGATTTCCTTCCAAGGGAGATTTCCTCTTCCGATAGGTGTCATAATTTGCTCGTTGTTTTTTACGCCCATATCTTTGAAATGGATTACTTGCATACGTCCGTCGACTTTATATATCCATTCTACAGGAGATGCGCCTCCGGATTGTACCCAATAGGTATCGATTTCGAATCCGAATTCCGGTGCAGATTCTTCGAAAAGAATATCCATCATGGTTCTGCCGTTAAATTTCTCAAATTCAAAACGGTGGTTGTGGTAAATAAATTGAAGTCCCTCGTCCGCCAACTTCTTTGCATGAACAGAGAACTCTTTTGCAAAAGCGATGCAGCCTTCTTCCGAACCTCTGTAAGCAGCGGGCATTCCGCCGATACCAACGTATTTACAGTCCCAAAGCTTATGCTCTTTTACCACCCGGTCAAACTCATTGGCGATGGCTTCCGGACTGATGTGGGTTGCACAAATTTTTAAACCGTATTCATCGGTAATTTCTTTGAGTTCCACGGGATCGATTTTCCCTAATCCGGAAATTTGAACGGCGGTGTATCCCATTTCGCTTACTTTTTTCAAAGATTTGCGAATATCTTCCGGCGTTTTCATGTAATCTCTCAACGTATACAGTTGAGCCGCAACAACAAAATCTTTCATGCGCGAACACTCCTTATATAAGAAATTTGAGCACAATAACAGTATACATGATTTTCCTTGTCATTTGTAGTATAATGTTGAAAAGCAAAAAAAGAATATGACCTTTGTTCAAAGAAAGTAAGGAGAATTATGACGGATACCATCAAAGAAGCGGTTACGTACGAAGATGCCAAAGCGTTAAGCCGATTGGCATTTAAAATTTGGCGAGAACACTACACCCCCATTATCGGAAAAGATCAAACCGAGTACATGTTGGAGAATTTTCAATCGGAAGAAAAGATCTTCGATTCCATGCAAAACGGTATGGTTTACTACATGGTTTTTTGTGACGATATTTTATGCGGTTATGCCGCCGCTATGTACACGGACCGGGACAATTCGGTTTTTTTGAGCAAGTTCTATATCGAAAAATTGTATCGAGGAAAGGGATTATCCAAAAAGCTTTTGGAGAAGGTGAAGAATTTTGCCTACGGTCGGAAAGCTCAAAGCATTTGGCTTACGTGCAATAAATACAATTCCCTTGCTTTGAGCGTGTATAAAAAGTTAGGATTTGAAATCATCGATTCCATCGAAACGGATATCGGAGAAGGCTACATTATGGATGACTATGTTCTTGAAATGAAGCTTTCGACTTCCCCGTAACCGGGTACGAAACAAGGATGTAAATATATGTAAAATAAGAGATGAAGCTCTTGTACGAGAGCTTTGCCATATGCTAAAATGAAAAATACAAATCGGGATTTTTACGTAAATACGAATTAACGAAGGATATAAAGATGTATGTAATCGGATTTGTCGGTCCAAGCGGTACCGGTAAAAGCCACAATGCCACTTGGGTAGCCAACGAAAAAAACGTTTCCTTAATCATAGACGACGGATTGCTGGTCCGTAAAAACAAGGTTTTGGCGGGAAAGTCCGCTAAAAGAGAAGAAACCCGAATAGGAGCGGTACGCCGTGCTCTTTTCATGGATGAAGAGCATGCCAACGAGGTAAGGGAAGCTATTGCCAAAACGGGTGAAGATCGAATTTTGGTATTGGGCACTTCGGTTAAAATGGTGGACCGTATCGCCGAGACGTTAAGATTGCCGAAGCCGGACGAATACGTATTCATAGAACAAGTGGCAACTCTCGAAGAGATCAACAAGGCTTTGACGGTAAGAAACAGCCAAGGCAAGCATGTGATACCGGTTCCTACCATGGAGATAAAAAAGGATTTCTCCGGATATTTTATCGATCCGTTAAACTTTTTCCGACGCTCGAAAGGAAGAAGGGAGCCGGAAAAAACCGTGGTTCGGCCTACCTACAGTTATTTAGGTAAATACACCATATCGGACTTAGCCATTTACCAGCTCATCGAATATTCCGTTAACAAAGTGGAGGGCGTAGGAAAAATCAACAAGTACCGCTTTGTGAACCAATCCGAAGGACTGTATATTGATATTGAAATCTCGGTTTTATACGGATACAACATAAAGGAAATTTTAAGACAGATTCGGGAGAATGTGATTAAAAACATCGAAAACAATACCGGGTTGAATGTGTACAGGCTGACCGCCAACGTAAGAACCCTGATCGTGCCAAAGCCCCAAGGCAAGGTATGATGCTGTTTTAGGTCCCTCGAAGGTCTCCGTGAGGATGTCCCGGGAAGTCAAAAAAAATATAAAATACGTATTGACAATTTAATTTGCCGCTGTTACAATGAATAAGCATCTTGCACATGACATAAAGTCGTGGCGGCGTAGCTCAGTTGGCTAGAGCATGCGGTTCATACCCGCAGCGTCAGGGGTTCAAATCCCTTCGCCGCTACCACTTAAGGTACTAACACTTCCGCTGTACGGCGGAAGTTTTTGTTGTCTGCTCCCTACAGTATGGAGTGTTGGAGCGAAACATAATGAGCCCGTCCGCGTCATAGATATTGGG
>JAAYHZ010000187.1 GCA_012744235.1 Clostridiaceae bacterium | reverse complement strand
TTCCACGCCTTGTTTTTTGATGTTTCGAATTCGTTCATCGCATATTTGGGCTAAAGGTAAAAAGGGCAGTGCGGAAAGCTCCCACGTACAGTTCAGCTGTACCTTTGACAGCGTTTTTCTGCCGGTTTGCTTGGCGATCGTCCAATTGTTTATCGCTCTTTGGGAAGGACCCGGTACCGTCATGGTATAGTCGATAACGACCGGATGATACCCTGCGATATCCAATTCCATTCCCTCTTCATTGACGCACATCAGCATAATGCCTTCATCCAACGACCGAATGACGTTTTCCGTCCAAGAAGGGTTCCATCCCCAAGTCCATGCTATGGCTTTTGCATCGGGATTTCCCGCTTTGGCGCCCCGCGCCATTAAATTGTTTACTTCCGCAACAACCTCTTCCGGTTTTCTTAGCTTGCAGCGGGGACATTCTTGCTCACGCCGTCCCAAACGAGAATAACAGTTGGTCAGATTTTCCGACATGGTTATGGTAAAGAACCCGGCCAAATCCGGAATATCGGAAAAAAGATCCTTCATTCCGCTATACAAATATTCTTTTACCCTGTCATCGGAGGTACAAAGGGCATAAAAGTCTCCTTCTCTCGTTCCCCGCAGCTCGGGATATTTTCGGTAAAAAGCATCGCTCATGGCTCTCGGTTCGTTAAAGTACATATAAATGTCGATGCCGAACCGCTTCGCCTTTTCCACCAAGCGCTTTAGGGATTCCCTTCTTTTTTCATAGCCCTTTGAAAGAGAAGGCTCAAAGGGAAAAGGCGTCAATTGATACAAAATACCCTGCATCCATATGCCGTTTACACCGCATTCGGAAAGCCTTCGCAAAAGTCCTTCCGGGTAAGGATCCAACGAAGGATCTAAAAGAGCATCGCCGTAGAGGGCGAAGTAGGAATAGATGTACCGAATATCAAATACCGTATTCTTTTCGATTGTTTCCGGATGAAGGTAAGGCCCCTTACCGGAACGAAATTTCTTGTCAAGCTCCAATAATGCCCGATAAACGGCTTTTTCATCCTTGCACTCGATTCGTATCGAGGACGAGGAAATATCCATTCGATAACTTCCGCTCTTTTTTGAAGCGAAGTCCTTTATTGCAATATGTACGGTAAAGTCTGCACTTTCGTGAAGCTTCGCCTTGATTCCCATTCTCTTTTCCATCAAGCGGCAAAAGTCCTTCACATAAAGGTCGATCCAAGGATTGTCTTCGGGGTAAATATATCCGACGGTATCCGGCAAAACAATTTCAAATCCCTTCCCGTCGCCTTTTTCAATGGGAGTCATGTCATAGGCGTAATAGGGCTCTAAAAAGGAAAACGCATTTTCCTTATACCGCTCCCCGTGAATTTCGGCCAATACGTATGCGTTTTTTCGTAAAATTACCTTTTCTTCTTCCGTCAGCGGCCGATAAACCGTATGACCGGTATTCGGTTTCATGTTGCCCATTTTATGCCACATAAAATCGTCTTCTTTTAAAATAAAAAACAATTCGTCTTTTGTTATATCCAAAAGGGTGCAGATTTGATCGTAATCCAAAAGGTGCCAGTTCCTGCGAATGACGGTAAGATACCCTCTTTTCAAAAAAGAAGGATTCGGAGAAGCCTTGGTATCCAATCCCATGAGACCTGCCGTTTCCACGATATTACCAACCGTAGTATCCAAGGCCTTGGCAATGTTTTCAACGGGCACCGTTTCCCAATTTCGCCATATGACGGCGATGAATTTATCGGGGAAATAAGGGTAGTCCAATGCCTTCCGATCGCTTGTTACAAAAAGGTCGCCCATTTCATACCTCCTTTGCCTATACCGCTACCGGAATGTTTTTAATTTGAACACCGGCTTTGTAGTCAATCAATTTAAAATCCTCCGGCTTGAATTGATAAAAATCCTTGATATCCTTGTTGATCTCAAACCGAGGCGCATCGTAAACGGGACGCTTGATCAATTCTTCGATGATGGGGATATGCCGATCGTAAATATGGGCATCGGCAATTACATGAACCAATTCTCCCGGCTCAAGATCGCTGACTTGGGCGAACATGTGGACCAATACGGCATACTGGCATACATTCCAGTTGTTCGCTACCAAGATGTCTTGCGACCGCTGGTTCAAAATGGCGTTTAAGCGATTTCCCGTCACGTTAAAGGTGACGGAGTATGCGCAAGGATAAAGGTTCATTTCATGAAGGTCCGCATGATTGTACATGTTTACAATGATTCTTCTGCTGTATTTATTGTGCTTCAAATCGTAAAGAACCCGGTCCACTTGGTCGAATTCCCCTTCCTTGTACTTGTGCTTGATACCCAATTGGTATCCGTATGCTTTTCCGATGGATCCGTTTTCATCCGCCCACGCATCCCATATCCGGCTGTTTAAATCCTTCACGTTATTGGATTTTTTCTGCCAGATCCACAGAAGCTCGTCTACGGCCTTGTCCAATCGAGTAGGACGTAAAGTCAGAATCGGGAATTCTTCGGATAAATCATAGCGATTCACAACGCCGAACTTTTTTAGGGTATGGGCCGGCTCCCCGGTGTCCGTCCATACGGGGCGCACCTTCTCCCCTATGGAGCTGTACCCGTTTTCTAAAATATCTTGACACATATCAATGAAGATTCGATCCGCTTTGCTCATTGTATCTCTCCGTTCTTTTCATTTGAACAAATTATATCACAAGAAAAGGATTTACACGTTGAAACCCACGTCTTTGAATCCGTAAAATTCCTTCGGATTGTCGTACAGCATTTTTCTTCCGATTTCCAAGGCTCTATCTAAAGACAAGTACCCGTCTTGTATTTTCTTCGCAAGAACGCGAGCAATGGTTTCTCTGGCCATAACAAGATGCCCGAATACCTTTTCCACGACATAATAGTCACCGCCGAAACCGATGATCTTGTTATCCGGCAGCATTTCGAGCATTTCGTCCAAAGCGTCGAATGCAAATCGTTGGCTGATCAAGTAGGTCCGGCACATATTCATTCGAATATTCGGCCAAACCTTGCCTAGCATAATGGCTTCTCTTACGTAAGGGTAGCCTGCGTGGTAGATGTCGATTTTCACGTCTTGGTTTTTCATGATAAAGGGGAGTAGATTGGCGGGAGAAAGCTCCCGATAATCGTTCCGATAGCCGGTATGCATGCAGTTGACAAGACCCTTATCATGCGTCATGCGAAGCCGGGACGTCAAAACGAATTCATTCAAAGGATTTCTTCGAGGTAAAACCAAAGAAGGATCGTTCTTAAGCCTTTTAAGGGTGTTTTGCGCATCTTCTCTTGTCGCTCCATCGATGTAGAAGGACATGTATTTAACGCCGACGGCACCTTTTTCTTTGGCATTTACGATGTAGCCTTCGCACGCTTTTAATATATCGTCCACGGAATCGATAGACGTTTCGCCGTCGCCAAACTTTTTCAAAACGTCCTTGTAGGAGTAAATATAGTCGATGGCTCTTACGGTTTGGCGAATCAATCCCGAATGGGTATCGTCTAAGGGACCGTCGCAGTTAATGGAAGCGATGATTTTGCAGTCTTCTCGAAGTACGCAGTCGTAAAGACCTTGCGTATTGGCTTTTTGTATACGTTCACTGACGGCATGTACGTTTTTCGCGGTCAGCTCTTTTTCGCCGTAGTACTTTTCCATGGTGATATGAGCCGCTCGGCAATAGCTCGTGTGCTTCATTTGCTTGTAAAAAGGTTCGAAGGTTTTCCACTTCCAATCGATATCGCCCGGCTGCCAAAGGATTTTGGCCATGATTTCTTTGTCCATTCCTCCGGTGTAGAGCTCGTGTTGGCAGTAGTGGGAAAACAGCGTAAAGGCGTCGGGCTTTTGTTTAAGGCGCCCTTTTTCCGGCGGCAGATGCTCGTGACAATCGTAAATGTAGAGCTTTTCAAGCTCCCGAATGATTTCTTTTTCAAGACCGTTAAGCGAGGAAAGATAAAAAGACATGGAAAGCTGTCCTCACATAGGGATTTT
>JAAYHZ010000186.1 GCA_012744235.1 Clostridiaceae bacterium | reverse complement strand
GAATTTTGATTTCAATGCTGTACGGGCAAGAAATCATACACCGGTATTTGCAATTTGCCGGTATATTATAATTTTTACAACTTGAGAGGTTTTGTATGATTCGAATTAATAACGTTTCAAAAACTTACGGTTCCGGTGTAAAAGCGGTGGATTCCGTCACGTTGGAAATCCCCGATGGAGCCATATTCGGATTTTTAGGACCGAACGGTGCAGGTAAAACCACATTGATAAAACTGATTACCGGAATTATTCTTCCGGATAAAGGAACCATAGAGGTAGACGGAACCGACATTCTTAAAAACCCCGTTGAGGCCAAAAAGAAAATCGGATTCGTTCCGGACGATCCGAATATATTCTTGCGGCTGAAGGGTTTGGAATATTTAAACTTTATGGCGGACATGTACGATGTACCGAAAAGCGACCGTAGCCAAGACATCAAAGTATTAGCCGAACGATTCGGCATGCAGAACGCCTTGGGCGACCAGATTCAAAGTTATTCGCACGGTATGCGGCAAAAAATCATATTGATGGGTGCTTTGATTCACAAACCGAAGGTTTGGATATTGGACGAGCCTATGACCGGGTTGGAGCCGAAATCTTCTTTTGAACTTAAGGAAATGATGCGCGAGCATGCGGATAAAGGGAATGTGGTATTTTTCTCGACCCATGTATTGGAAGTAGCCGAAAAGGTCTGCGATATGATCAGTGTTATTAATAAGGGTAAAATACTATTTACAGGTATATTGGATAACATGAAAAAATTCGCGAAGACGGATGCTTCTTTGGAAAAAATGTTCTTAGAGATGACCAACGCCTAACGGTATTCGGAAGCGGTACAAAGGAGGTGGAGAGGGTTCGGATTCTTTTCGGATATCCGGAACCCTTAGAGGAATGGATAAAGTTTGGACACTGATACGAGTATTTTTTCGAAGCGGAAACAGTTTGACCATATCAAGCAAAAAGAAAAATAATTATTGGCTTATACCGATTCTAGTTATCGGTTTTCTTCCGCTTAGCTTTCAAATAGGGTTTAGCGCCTTTTCCATGACGCTGTTTTTACAGCCCATCGGAGCTCAATCCACGGTACTTCACAGCGGATTGATATCGGGAGCCTTTGTCATATTCTTTTTCGGTTTGTTTTATGTTTTAGGTGTCTTTTATTTTTCAAAAGACATTGAATTCATATTGACCTTGCCTCTTAAAGCATGGCAGATTCTTTCTTCCAAGTTTGTTACGGTCTTGGTTTACGAATACTTGGTCATGCTGGTGATTTTGCTGCCGTTTCTCATCGGATACGGGTTAGGCATTGCAGCCGGTCCAATATATGCTCTCTATTCCGCCCTTATATTTCTGGTTATGCCGATTATCCCGTTGAGCCTTGCGTCTATGCCCATATTGGTTATTATGCGATTTACCGGATTTGCGAGGAACCGCGACAAGTTTAAGTACATTACCGGGATTCTTGCTCTTTTCTTAGGGATAGGCGTGAGCATCGGTATGCAGCGTTTTGCCATGGTCACTTACGACGAAACCATGATTATGGAGATGTTAAACGGTCTTACGCAGACTATGGAAAAAATTAGCATCTTAATACCCGGGGTCAATTTTGCGGTAAAATCCTTAACGGAGTATAATACTTGGAGCGGCCTTTTGTATTTGCTGTTGTTTTTCCTTTCTGCCGGTTTGATCTTTTTAATATTTATGGCTCTCGGAAAACTCTTGTATTTCAAGGGAGTCATCGGTATCAACGAATCTTCGGCAAAACGTGAAAAGTTGGACGTAGAAAGTCTTAACAAAAATGTCTACCGCAAAAGCATCATGAACTCCTATGTATTAAAAGAAATACGTCTTTTAATACGCACGCCCATCTACTTTTTGATTTGTGTTATGGGCAATTTTTTAATCCCCATATTTTTCATAATTCCTATGGTTGCTCAAGGAGATTTGGCAAGCTCCATCGAAAGCCTTAGCCAAATGGCTTCCGAATATGAAAATCTCTTTTTGGTGGCCATCTTCGCTTTTACCATGTTTTTATCAACAGCAAACGCCGTTACATCAACATCCATATCTCGAGAAGGAAGCAACCTTTTTGTTATGAAGTATTTGCCCGTTCCCATCGAACGGCAAATCCGGCATAAGGTCATGAGCGGTTTTTGGTTGTCTTGGTTTGCCATGATCTTGATATTAGGCTTCTTAGCGTACTTTAAAGTACCTTGGACCGTTTTGCTGCTTGCTTTGATTCTATCGGTAAACGGTATTCTGATGACTTCCATGACCGGAATTATCATTGACATGCATAATCCGAAATTGACATGGGACAGCGAACAAGCGGCGGTAAAGCAGAACTTTAATGTCATGCTTAATATGCTGGCCGCTTTGGTAGCGGGAGGAGTTGTTGTCGTCATTCCGTTGGTTTTTAGACCGAGCTTGGTCATAACGGCTGTGTATTTGTTTGTTGTATCGACCGGTATAAATGTTTTGTTAAACCGGTATATACAAAAGTATTCGACAAAATTGATTATGGAGATGGAATAAAGGTTGTACGGTGAAAAAATGAGAAAAACGATTCTTTGGATTTTTATATTCGCACTTTTTATATCCTTTACCGCTTGTGTCGACGGCGATAAAGATTTCAACGAGCCGAATGTGAAAAGGTTAAAATCGGAATACAAAATGTACAACTTCCCGGCATACAACATGGTTCTGGGTATGTCGAAGGATGCAAGCACCTTTGTTGCGCTGATGGATGAAACGAAAGAAGACGGGCAGAAGAAACTGGTGTTTATCGATTCGGAGACGGCTTTGGAAAAGGGGAGATTAACGATTGATCCCCGATGGCAAATGATGCAAAAAAGAGCGAGATGGTCCGAAGACGGATCCTGCTTTGTTCTGTCCGACGCATGGAACAGCTCCGTGGAATCCCGTTCTGCGAACCAAGTTCCGGGGTATGTCATATACCCCGAGAAAATGGTGATGTCCTCTTTCGGAGAGCTTCCTTTGGAGGAAGAAGGAAACGTGGCTTGCAGTCCTGCTTTTGACTCCACCGGGGAAAACGTTACATTTTCCGTTTACAACAGCGAAACGGATCATACCACCCACTATATTCGAAACGGGCAGGGTCCGGAAGACGATATGATTTTCCAAACCCAAACCAAGGGCATCGCTTCCATCCTGATGCTTTCGGAAGGAAAGTACTTAGAATCGGTAGAGTCACCTACGGACGGCACCGATACGATCCTGTTTATAAACGGGGAGGTAAAGCAAACGGTAGCCCATGTAAAGGATGCCTTCCGAAGCATATATATCAAGGACTACTCCGAAAACCGAAGACGTGTTTTAATATTCGAAACCTCTTTGGTTACGGAGGGAACCCAAATCGCCATGGAAAAGATCATTCCGAAAATTGCGGAATTCGATTCGGATTTTGAAGATTTTGAACTGAAGGAAATCCGTTTGCCGAAAAAGTACGACGTGTTAAACGGAATCCTTTCACCCGGAGGAAGATATATCTTTTTCATTGTTTACAGCGGACAGGACTTTGTCTTGGTGCTCTATGATATTCAAACGTCGAAGACCGTTGAATTGATAAACAACAAAGAATTAGGCAGCACCTTCATCGGAACGCTGCCGGGAAGAGTGGACGGATTGTTCGTATCCGACGATTTAAAAATCTTGTTAACGGCGGACAACGGCGTCTTTTTATTCCGGTTGGAATAAAAAGACTTTCGTAACAAATGAAACGAACTTGCTTTTTTTGTATTTACTAAAAGGCAAACAAAAGGTAAAATATTTTGGTAAATGACAATTGCGAGAGCGGATTGTCGAGTTAGGACGGTAGGATTTTTATTCTAATTAAACGGAAGGACGGTAGAACGGATGAAGTATGTTTTTCTATTTGCCTTTATTGCACTCATGGCTGCAAGCGGCATCATATCCAGGAAATAGGTCAAAAACATCGAAGATTTCTTTTTAGGCGGCAGGAATATCGGACCTTGGATAAGCGCATTTTCGTACGGCGCTTCGTATTTTTCTGCAGTTATTTTTATAGGCTATGCCGGAAAAATCGGCTGGGAAATGGGATTATCAGCGGTATGGATCGGAATCTTTAACGCATTGATCGGTACATATCTTGCTTGGGCGGTTTTAGGAAAGAAAGCCCGCGATATGACACGCCGGTTGGAAGCGAAAACCATGCCGGAATTCTTTGAGAAGCGATACAACAGCAAAAACATGAAGATGTTTTCCGCATTAATGATCTTTATCTTCTTGGTTCCTTATTCCGCATCGGTTTACAAAGGCTTAGGCTACCTGTTTGAAAGTGTATTCAATATTCCCTTTATTTACTGTACCTTGGGAATGGCGCTATTGACCGGACTTTACATCATGCTAGGCGGTTACGTAGCATCGGCATTGAATGATTTTATACAAGGAATTATCATGCTGGCGGGAGCCGTGATCATGGTTGTCTATGTGGTCAACAGCCCGCAAGTAGGCGGTATAACAAATGCATACCGTTCTTTGGCACAAATCGAAAGCGCCAAGGCTTCCTTAGTAGGACCGAATCCCGCATCCTTGTTGGGACTGATTATATTAACAAGCTTAGGAACTTGGGGCTTGCCTCAAATGGTTCATAAATTCTACGCCATAAAGGACGGCAAGGGAGCCATCCGAAGAGGCCGAATCATATCCACGATTTTTGCTTTGGTGATCGGTGTAAGTGCATACGGAACCGGTACCTTCGGTCCCTTGTTCTTTAATACGGTACCGGACGGAAACTTCGATAAAATCGTTCCGATGATGCTGACACAATCGGCTGCACCGGACTTGTTTTTAGGACTCATAACCGTATTGGTGCTGTCGGCGTCCATGTCCACCTTGGCTTCCTTGGTATTGGTATCCGGTTCGGCCATAACCATTGATCTTGGCAAAGGCGTAATCTACAAGAACATGTCCAAAAAGTTCGAAGTGAACTTAATGCGCATCATTTGCGTACTTTTCGTGGCGGCTTCCTTTATCATTTCCGTATCGAATCCCAGCGCCATCGTCACCTTAATGTCCTTGTCCTGGGGAGCATTGGCGGGAAGTTTCATCGCCCCCTTCTTATACGGCTTATGGAACAAGAAGGCTACTGCTGCCGGTGCTTGGGCCTCGATGATTACGGGGCTTTCGGTAATGGTAATCTGCGTTGTTCTTCTGCCTTTGTTATCCGGCAGTAATCCGGGCGGCGTCGTTCGCTTTTTAAGCGCAGCTCCGAATGCAGGCTCATTGGCCATGATTCTTTCCTTGATCGTTATGCCCGTAACGGACCGTGTTGCCGTGGCAAAAGGAGTTATCGAAGCGGTACCTGCTGCGGAAACGAAATAAGTATGGTAATCAATTTAAATAAACAAACAGAATGAATGCAAAAAAGATCGGTAAATAAAGGGACTTGTTCCCAACCGATTTTTTTTGTATACTATACCGAGGAGTTGATAATATGAAAGAGATAATGCTCGGTAACGAAGGTGTTGCCAGAGGCGTATACGAAGCGGGCGTAAGGGTTGCGTCGGCATATCCCGGTACACCCAGCACCGAAATTACCGAAACCATAGCAAAATACGACGAGATATACAGCGAATGGGCACCCAACGAAAAAGTGGCCATGGAAGTGGCTATAGGTGCTGCCATTGCCGGAGCCCGTTCCTTTACGGCCATGAAGCATGTAGGGTTGAACGTCAGCGCCGACCCTTTGTTTACCGCCTCCTACACCGGCATTAACGGAGGCATGGTGGTTGCCGTAGCGGACGACCCCGGAATGCACAGTTCGCAGAACGAACAAGACAGCAGGCATTATGCCCGTGCCGCAAAAGTACCCATGTTAGAGCCTTCCGACAGCCAAGAAGCCAAGGATTTTACGGTATTGGCTTATGAACTGTCCGAAAAATTCGACGTTCCCGTTATGATCCGTTTACATACGAGAGTTTCCCACTCGAGAAGCTTGGTGGAAATTTGTGATCGTAAGGAAGCGCCTTTGAAGGAGTATACAAAGGATTGCGGCAAATACGTGATGATGCCGGGAATGGCAAGAATGCGTCACGTAGTCGTGGAAGAAAGACAGAAGGCTTTGCAGGAGTATGCCGAAAGCAGCGAATTGAACGTTGTCGAAATGAACGATACGAAAATCGGTATCATTTGCAGCGGGATTTGCTACCAATATGCAAAAGAAGCCCTGCCGAACGCTTCCTTTTTGAAATTAGGTATGATTTATCCTCTTCCGCCTAAAAAAATAGCGGAGTTTGCCAAGAGCGTGAATGAGCTTTATATCATCGAAGAATTGGATCCTTTTATTGAAACCTTTGTTCAATCTTTGGGAATCAAAGCAATCGGAAAAGAACGGTTCTCCGTATTAGGCGAGTACAGCGCGGAAAAGATAGCGGAAGCCATTTTAGGTAAGAAGACGGAAACGGCAGACATATCGTTGAAAGAGGAGTTGCCCGGACGTCCCCCGGTTATGTGTCCCGGATGTCCTCACAGAGGTCTTTTCTATGTATTGAAAAAGCTTCGCTTGACGGTTTCCGGCGATATCGGCTGCTATACCTTAGGAGCGTTGCCTCCTTTGGATTCCATGGACGCTTGTGTTTGTATGGGAGCAAGCATCGGAATGGCATTAGGGATGGAGAAGGCAAGAGGAAAGGATTTTGCTCGAAAATTGGTTGCCGTAATCGGAGATTCCACCTTTATACACTCCGGAATCACCGGATTGATTGACGTGGTGTATAACAAGGGGACATCCACCGTTATCATACTGGATAATTCCATTACCGGTATGACGGGACACCAGCATAACCCCTCTACCGGCTTTACCATTAAGAACGAGCCTACCAAGCAAGTGGATCTTGTTCAACTTTGCAAAGCCATCGGGGTGGATAGAGTGAAGGTTGTGGATCCTTTTGATATCGCCGAAATGGAAAAGACGATCAAAGAAGAGCTTGCAGCGGAAGAGCCTTCGGTGATCATTTCCCAACGTCCCTGCGCTTTGTTGAAGTCGGTTCGTTATACCGGTAAAGTGGTCGTGGATCAAGATGTGTGTACGGGATGCAAAATGTGCATGAGAATCGGTTGTCCCGCCATCGGATGCAAGGACGGAAAAATCACAATCGACCATACACAATGCAACGGCTGCGGCTTATGCCTGAAGGTTTGCAAATTCAACGCGATGAAAAAGGTAGGTGAATGACATGGCCGTAACATCCATTATGATCGTAGGCGTAGGAGGCCAAGGGACCCTCTTGGCAAGCAAAATATTAGGAAGCGTCGCCGTTACCCAAGGCTACGACGTGAAAATGTCCGAGGTTCACGGGATGGCCCAAAGAGGCGGTAGTGTCGTTACCTATGTTCGTTACGGAGATAAGGTTCATTCTCCCATTATCTCGCCGGGAGAAGCGGACATCGTATTGGCCTTTGAAGAGCTGGAAGCCATGCGTTGGGCGAGCTTCTGCAAAAAAGGCGGAACGTTGATCGTAAATACCCAAAGAATCGATCCCATGCCCGTGGTTACGGGAGCGAAAAAATATCCGTCCGAAACGGTTGAACAATTGTCTAAAAGCGAGGATATCCGACTGATTCCCGTGGACGCTTTGTCTTTGGCAAAAGAAGCGGGAACGGTAAAAGCGGTGAACGTGGTGTTGATCGGAGTTTTGGCCAAATCCTCCGGCATCGATAAAGACGTTTGGATTCAAGCCGTTAAGGATAACGTACCGGAAAGATTTCGTGATATGAATATAAAGGCTTTTGAGTTAGGCTACAACGCCTAAAAAGTGAAAGATATTTAGGATAAGAAAAAGTCGCTTCAAACAACGGTTGATTTTGAAGCGGCTTTTTTAACGTCTTTTTTCTTTTCTTGCGTCCTTTCTTTCCTATATTCTCCGATATGAATGATCAAGACCTTTATTACGCCCGCAATGGGCACTCCTAAAACCATACCGAGGATTCCCAGCAAATTGCCGAACAAAAGAACGGAGAACATGACCGCAACGGGATGCAATCCGACATGACGGGACATGATAAGAGGAGACAAGAAATTAGACTCGATAAACTGTACAACCGCAATCCAAATCACCGTCCATAAGGCTTTCACAGGGTCCGTAATCAAAGCCAAACAGACCGGTAAAATTCCTCCTAACCACGGTCCGAAGTAGGGGATGATGTCAAAAAGCCCCGCCAGAAGACCGCATGTCAAAGAATAGGGAAGACCGATTACGATACATCCTGCTGCCGTTAAGATTCCCACGAAAGAAGCGATGATCAGCTGTCCTTTAATAAAGCCTCCTAAAACATCGTTCATGTCACGGACGAATACCTTGGCTTTTTCCTTACGGTTTACCGGAATCAAATTTTTGAAAAAATTTAAGAACCGGTCCTTGTCCTTCAGAAAATAGAAGGTGATGACGGGAATCATGATGATGTTAAACAGCTTGCCGGTTCTTGAAAGGAGGGTTGAAGCAAGTGAGGATACGGCTTTTATTACTTTCTCCGAAAGGTTCGCCCATTCTTTATCCCAATTGATGTAGCCAAAAACCCGGTCCAAAGGATAGGGAAAGGAATCCGGTTGAAGATCGGCAATGAAGCTATGAATTTTGTTAATAATTCCGGGAAGTACTTGGGCAAAATCGCCGATTTCTTTTACCAAACCGGGTACGAATAAAACAAAAATTCCGGACAAAAGACCGAAAAGAAAGACAAACGAAAGGACAACGGATAATGTACGACTCATCTTTCTTTGGGAAAACAAAACGACGGGGTCAACGATGTAAGCGAGGACAAAGGATGCGGCAAAAGGTCCGATGACGGCTGCGATATTTTTTCTTATCAGCCAAAAAGGCAATAATACTGCCAAGAAAAAACCGATGTCAATGAGGGTATATTTGTGCCGTTTTACAAACTCCATAGTCGACATCTTTTTTACAATACTTATGCCGGGAGAATAAAAAATATGTCAACTTGATTTATCTTTCGGTTCTAGAAAACGGAAGAAGGGCAATACTTCTTTAAGAGGTGATGGGTTATGTTTACGGGTAATGAGCTTCACCCGTTTTATAAGCTTCTGTTTTCCATACTCCTTGTTTTCTTTTCTTTGGCGACCATCGGTTCGCAAGCTTTGCTAAAAAGCTACAAGGGACAAGGTTATCTTCGGAATGAAATCGGAATGCAGGTTTTGGACGGGATGAAGCTTTACAAAGAAGGATCCGTTGTATTTTCCATGGAACTTGGCGACCCTTCCGTTCATTTGCTTCGAAACGGCGAAAACATAGGAAGTTTTGCAACCGGAAAGGTAGGGGTTTTTGTTTATGAAGGCGATGTTTTGGAGCTTTTTTGTGAAGAATTGAACGAAAAGAAAATCGTTTATGTGGATTCGTTAAGCCCTAATATTCGTTCTTTACAAAAAGACGAAAAATTTTATCTTTTCGATAAGAAAATAACCCCAATCGGTAAGATGGTCTTAGAAGAATGGTACGATTAACCTGTTTGACGATTTTTATTCCGGTTAATATTGGCAAGGTTTTTAATTGTAATTTTAAAAACCTTCAAGTATAATGAAATTAAATAATGAAACGCGAGGGGGAAGATAATAGAATGTTGAGTGTTTGTGGCATTATTTGCAGTAAATGTGAGTTTTTTAAGTCTAAATGCCCGGGGTGTTATGTAATATCCGGTAAATCGTACAGAACCAAAAAAGCAAATCGGAAAATATGTGCGATTTACGACTGTTGTGTCAAGCAAAGAGGTTTGGACAACTGCGGTCAATGCAGGGAAGTTCCTTGTGAGCTTATGAAAAGCTATAATCTTGAAGGTATTAGTGACGAACAGCATTTAGCGAATATCAACGAACAAGTGAAACGATTTACTGCGTCTATAGAGGACTTTTGCCCATGTGAAAGTACCTTTTGCTCCTATCGCGGGAATTGCAGAAAATGTTATGAAAGCCACGACGATATCAAATCTCTGCCCGTTTGCTTAAGGTAATTTACGGACCTTTATTTCATTATGTTCATGTAAACGAGGTGGAGTTTTT
>JAAYHZ010000185.1 GCA_012744235.1 Clostridiaceae bacterium | reverse complement strand
GAGAAACGACGGATGCAATATAACGACGACATTGAAAGGGTTTTGATAGATAAAGAAACGATCTTAAAAAGAGTGAAGGGATTGGGAGCCGAAATCACCCGCACATATGAGGGGAAAGAGCTTCTCGTGGTGGGCGTATTAAAGGGCGGTTTTATCTTCATGGCCGATTTGGTTCGAGAAATCCGGTGCAAATTGCAATTGGATTTCATATCGGTGTCCAGCTACGGCAATTCTACCGAGTCTTCCGGTATTGTAAGGATTATAAAAGACATTGAAACCAATATCGCAAACAAGCACGTTATGTTAGTGGAAGAATTGATTGATACGGGATTGACCTTGTCCCATTTGAAGCAATTGCTATACACG
Organism: Clostridiaceae bacterium; assembly: GCA_012744235.1. Classification (GTDB taxonomy): domain Bacteria; phylum Bacillota; class Clostridia; order JAAYHZ01; family JAAYHZ01; genus JAAYHZ01. The sequence goes on along the minus strand of JAAYHZ010000185.1, from coordinate 2,377 downwards.
CGTAAGCCCGCGAGCATTAAAATATGTACCATGTTCGACAAACCTTCCCGAAGAAAGATCAATTTGGAGGTTGATTTTATCGGATTGGAAGTACCCGATTATTTTATTGTAGGATACGGATTGGATTACAGCGAATCTTACCGTAATTTACCGGAGGTTTGCGTATTGAAGCCGGAAGTTTATCGTAAAAAATGTGAACAATAATTTAACAATAGGTTAAATCATTGTTTTATTAAACCGATTATGCTACTATGAATAATGAAACTTTACTGTGAATTTGTACGAATTATGACGACAAATGCCGGTTTACGATATACGTGTTTTATTCGTTTTACGGGAACAATAAAGGCAATCCTATACGGATATTTCGAATTTGAAAGACCAACCCTTTCATGAAGGAGGGAAAAATATTGAAGCATTTTAAGGGATTAACATTTTATATAATACTACTGATCATAATATTATTCATACTTAGCATATTATGGTCGGATACGGCACCCGGAGTGATGAAGTATTCCGATCTGATATATCAATTAGAAAACAATAACGTAGAAAGCATCGTAATAAACAGTACGTATGCCGATGTGAAGCTGTTTTCTCCCGGGCCGGACGGTAATTTGGAATATGTGGTAAACTTCGGCTCCATAGAGAATTTTAGTACCATGTTGGACTCTTACTACAAATCGGAAGGCGGATTCTCCTATTTTTATGCACCTGAGAAAACGGCGCCGTGGTGGCTGTCTTTGATATCGCCGCTGATACTCATTGTGCTGTTTGTAATGTTTTGGGTATTTTTTATCCAGCAAGCCCAAGGCGGAGGCGGCAGCAAGGTCATGAGCTTCGGCAAAAGCCGAGCTCGTTTGATGAGTGACGAGGACAAGAAAAAGACATTTGAAGACGTGGCGGGAGCGGAAGAAGAGAAAGAGGAATTGGCGGAAATAGTCGAGTTTCTAAAACACCCATCCAAGTTTATTGATGTGGGCGCAAGAATTCCGAAAGGTGTTCTCCTTGTAGGGCCTCCGGGAACCGGGAAAACGCTTTTGGCAAAAGCGGTAGCAGGCGAAGCCGGCGTCCCCTTCTATACCATCAGCGGATCGGATTTCGTTGAAATGTTCGTCGGTGTCGGTGCTTCTCGTGTTCGTGATTTATTCGACCAAGCCAAAAAGAATTCTCCTTGTATCGTGTTTATCGACGAAATCGATGCCGTAGGACGCCACAGAGGTGCAGGCTTAGGAGGCGGGCACGATGAAAGAGAGCAGACATTGAACCAATTGCTGGTTGAGATGGACGGATTCGGAGTAAACCAAGGGGTTATCGTATTAGCCGCTACCAACCGACCGGATATTTTGGACCCTGCCCTTTTAAGACCGGGACGATTCGACCGCCGAATTTACGTAGGTATGCCGGATATTAAGGGAAGGGAAGCCATTTTACGTGTTCATGCGAGAAAGAAGCCCTTGATGCCGGAAGTGGATTTAGGCGAAATCGCCAAGATTACGCCGGGATTCACCGGTGCCGATTTGGAAAACTTAATGAACGAAGCGGCAATTTTGTCGGCGAGAAAGAATAAGAAGGAAATCGGAAACGCGGAAATAAAGGAAGCCATATTTAAGGTTCAAATCGGTCCTGAGAAGAAGAGCCGAGTCATATCCGAGCATGAAAGAAAGCTGACGGCTTATCATGAGGCCGGTCATGCCATTGCCGTACGTGCCGCATCCACTTTCAATAAAGTGGATAGAGTAACGATCATTCCTGCCGGTGCCGCAGGCGGTTATACCGTATTTAAGCCGGACGAGGACAAAAGCTTCTATACGAAATCGCAGTTGATGGAAGGGATCATTGTCGCCTTAGGAGGAAGAGCCGCCGAGGAAGTGGTGTTAGGCGAAATCAGTACCGGAGCGGGAAATGACCTGCAGCAAGCGAATAAAATCGCCCGAAGCATGATTGTGAAGTTCGGTATGAGCGAAAGATTGAGCAACCTTGTCTTTAACGGCGAGGAAAGCGAAGTATTTATCGGAAGAGATTTTGGACATATACGAAATTACAGCGACGAATATGCCGCTATGATCGACGAAGAAGTCAAAGCCATTATCGACAATGCCTATAGCAAAACGGTACAGATCATGAAGGAAAACATCAACAAGTTGAAAGTCATCGCCGAAACGTTGCTGCAGAAGGAAAAAATCGACGGTGAAGAATTTGAAGAATTGTTTGCAAGCGCATAATAAAATGAAAATAAATGAAAATGAATAAGGGGGCTGTTGCACTAAAAAGAAATAGTGCACAGCCTCTTTTTAATTGATAAAAAATAAATCCCGATGCCCAAGAAGCAAGGGATTTATGATAAAATAACAATATGAAAACCTTAAAACTTAAT
>JAAYHZ010000184.1 GCA_012744235.1 Clostridiaceae bacterium | reverse complement strand
GCCTTAAGCAATCCGTTATCCGAAGAAAAGGCTTCTTTCGAATCGGAGGATTCGAAGAAGCCTGAAAACAGCGATATCAATAATGATGAAGATTGATTCTTAGAAAAACATACAATCAATATATTGATTGCTGAAATCGGGATTTGTGGAAAGCTCAATGTAACGGGTGAGATTTTTAATCTCACTCGTTTCTTTGACGGAATCTTCGGACGACAGGAACAGCAAGGCTCCCGCTCCGGCGGCATTACCGGCTCCTTTAATTTTGCCTTCCAATTCTTTCGGTATCAGACCGATCTTGCAGGCACTGGCGATTTTTAAATAGTTACCGAAGCCCCCGGCTAAATAAAAGACGTCGATATCGTCATAGGAATACCCTGACTCTTTAGTCAGAATCGATATACCTGCAGCAATGGCGGCTTTTGCATTTTGAAGCTCTCTTACGTCTTTTTGCGTTATGATGATATCTTCCGAAGTGCCGGTTTTCGAAGCCGTTTCGACTAAAAAGGCATTGTCTCCGTTGTATGTAATAATCCGATTCTTTATATCGTCGGATACCGAATCATCCAATTCTTCTTTGTCTACAATCCGACCCGTGTAGTCGATAATTCCCTTGTCTAACATTTCGGCAATTACGTCTACCACGCCGGATCCGCATATACCGATAGGCTTTTTATTTCCACCAATCACGGTATACTCTACCGTTTCGTTAATTTTCACCTTGTCAATGGCACCGTTGACACCGCCGATACCGCATTTGATATTCGCGCCTTCAAAAGCCGGACCTGCTGCGGTAGAACAAGAATACAAGCCATCGCGGTTGCCCAATACGATCTCTCCGTTTGTCCCTATATCGCACAAAAGGGATACTTTATCCTTTTTATGCATGCCAACCGCATAGACGGCACTGACGGTATCCGCTCCTACGTAACCGGAAATGCAAGGAAGCGCATATACAAGGCCGTTGGGGTTGATCGCAATGCCTACGTCTGCAGGCTTTAATCGGTGCATTGCCGTTGTTACGGGTATAAACGGCGAAAAAGCGATATTGACCGGAGATATTCCCATAAACAAATGCATCATGGTGGTATTTCCCGCGACGGACACCGTATAAATATCTTCTTTTTCCAATCCGTTTTTATTGCATAAGGTCTCAATACTCCGATTAATTCCGTCCGTTATCAAATTTTTCTGCCTTATTAAATTTTCTTCCGATTGAATACAGCTGTCTATTCTGGAAATGACATCGGCTCCGAAAGCTTTTTGAGGATTTAAGAAGGACATTTGGTCCAAAGGCGCTTTACTTACAAAATCATATAAGTAAACGGCGACCGTCGTTGTGCCGATATCAACGGCGATACCAAAACAGTCTTTCTTGCGGTTGCTGTCCGGAATATCGGCAAGCATGCCTTCGATAAATACGGCTTTAGGTTTAAAGTCCTGCTGCCGCAAAAGCTTCGGCAGCTTGTTTAAAAAGACCGGATTGTTTTCGAATAATTTTATACTGCACTTTTGACTTATCCTCTCTAAATCCGATACCTGATCGTGAACATTGGGTTTATTCAATTCTATTGTTAATTTATTCACAATACCGTTTCCCGTAAAGGTTATACCGGATAAATCCGTCATAATGGCAGCTTGGCTTGAAAAATCCGGTACAATAACACGGCAATCGCCGAGAACCTTCGTCATGCAAGACAGCCTGTAACCTGCATCCGTGCGTTCTTTTCCCAATATGTTTTTTTCATGCTCCGTCATGTCGCTGACATGACCGCCTACCACTTGTACAGTACATTTACCGCATCGCGATTTGCCTCCGCAAGGTGCCGGAATGTCAATTTTATTTTCTCTCAATAAATCCAAAAGCACCTTGTTTTCCTCGGTTTCCAACGTATAATGCTGATCTTTGAAGTTTACAAATACTTTAGCCATTTAATCTACATCCAATTCCCATAAAATATCTTTGATTTTGATTTGCTTTTGTTCGCGTATGGAATTGTTGATAGCAATTCCGATACCGATGGACATCGCTCCCGCACGAGAGTTCGCATGCCTGTTGTAAGGGTCTTCATCGGATCCTTTAAATAGAACCTCTAGCAAAGCGCTGTCTCCCCCGCCGTGGCTTCCTCTCCCCTCTTCAATGTCGATGAGGGTCATCTTGTGTTCTTCGTCAAAATATCTTACTTGCTTAACAGGTTCTTTCAAGTGCTTCCCTGCATAATTTTCAATCTCCAAGCGACCTTTTGTGCCGTTAATATTGATCTTGTATCCTTCGTAAGGAGAATACGCTGTCAATGTATAGCTCATCACCGCTCCTTTTTTATAGCGGACGCTGACGCTCAATGTATCTTCAATGTCGATTTCATTTCGAAATACGCACATATCCGGAGCATAGCCGTCGATATCCATATTGTCGAAATAGAATTCCTTGTAAAAAGGATTGTTCGCTTTATCTACATAGAATTTGCAGAGGTCTTTGTGCTCGCAGTTAAAGCAGTGATTGCCTTTGTAGGTACCGTTTGAGCCGTAAAAACGAAGCGAACCGAATGCACTTACAATTCGAGGTTCATCGTCAATTAACCAGTTGATGATATCAAAATGGTGGGTGGCTTTGTGAATTTGAAGTCCTCCGGAAATCCTCTTGTTGCTGTGCCAGCGCCGAAAGTAATCGGCACCGTGGACTTGGTCTAGCAGCCATTCGAAGTGAACGGAGGTTACCTCACCCACAATGTTTTGCATCATCAATTTTTTGATCTCCAATAGAAAAGGCATGTACCTGCAATTGAAGGTAACCGTGACCTTTTTACCGGTTTCTCTTTCGGTTCGAAGAATGTTATTACATTTAAACTCGTCCGTGGTCATCGGTTTTTCGGTAATGACGTCACAGCCTTTTTTTAAAGCCTTTACGATATACACGTCATGAAACGCATCTTGGGTGGTAACGATGACGGTATCCGGCTTGACGGCATCCAGCATATGGTCAAAGTCCTCGAAAACCTCGAAATCCCCGCCGGTCATTTTCTTAAATACGTTTGCTCTTTTTACGTTGGTGTCAAAAACACCTGCAAGCCGAGCAAATTCGGAATACTTTGAAACCAACGGCTTTCCGAACATATGTAAGCCTCTTGTTCCCGTACCTGCAATAACGTATTTTTTCATAAGAACCTTGGTCTTCTTACGTTTTTCGAAACAAAAGAAGAACCGCTCCTTTCCGAAAAAAATCGTTCGATCTTATCTCTTACGAAAGATTATCATTATTATAGCATAGAAAATAACGCATTTCGGTGTAATTTTGTTTGAATCTATGGTATTATTAGACATTATCAGAGACAATTATTTTTATACTTTCTGTATCATTAACTAGGAGTAATTGAAGATGAAAGAAAAACGTGTGAGAACCAGGTATGCCCCGAGCCCTACAGGGTCTATGCATATTGGAAATTTACGATCGGCACTGTATGAATACTTAATAGCCAAATCCCAAGGCGGTGACTTCATACTTCGTATTGAAGACACGGACCAAAGCAGGCTGGTAGAGGGTGCCATAGAGAAAATATATGATACGCTTAAATTGGCAGGTATTCAGCATGACGAAGGTCCCGATGTAGGCGGAGATTACGGTCCTTATGTCCAAAGCCAAAGAAAGGACTTGTATCTTCCCTATGCTCTTGAATTGGTAGAAAAAAAACAAGCATACTACTGTTTCTGCGACAAGGAGCGTTTGGAAGAGTTAAGAAAATCCCAAGGACACGAAGGAGTCAAGTACGACCGACACTGTCTTTCTTTAAGTGATGAGGAAATAAAAGCGAATCTTGAAGCGAAGGTACCTTTTGTTATACGACAAAAAATGCCCCAAGAAGGATCCGTCACCTACGAAGACGCTGTTTTCGGTACCATAACCGTTCCCTGCAGCGAATTGGAGGATCAAATATTGATAAAATCCGACGGATTTCCTACTTACAATTTTGCCAACGTAATCGACGACCATTTGATGAAAATTACCCATGTGGTAAGAGGAAGTGAATACGTATCCTCAACACCGAAGTATATTTTGTTGTACGAAGCTTTCGGTTGGGACGTGCCGGTATTTGTTCACTTGCCATTAATCACAAAAGAAGGCGGCAGAAAGATGTCGAAGCGTGAAGGCGATGCTTCCTTCATGGATTTGGTGGAAAAAGGCTATTTACCGGAAGCCATTGTTAATTACGTTGCTTTATTAGGATGGAGCCCGAGAGATAATCGAGAAATATTCTCTTTACAAGAATTGGCGGAAGCCTTCGATATTAGCGGTATCAGCAAGTCACCTTCCGTTTTCGATATGGAAAAGCTGAACTGGATGAACCGTGAATATATTCGTAAGCTGGATATGGATTCCTTCCATGCAAAGGCTTTACCGTGGTATGAAAAAGCGGGCTTGTACGAAACGAATATTGATTTGAGCAAGGTCAGCAAATTACTGATCGAGCGAGTTGAATATTTTGAACAAATACCGGAAATGGTAGACTTTTTAATTAAGATGCCGGAAGATTACGATTTGAATATGTTTGCGCATAAAAAAATGAAAACCACCGTTGAAAATTCCGTGGGATTTTTGGAAGAGTCGTTGAAGGCTTTAGAACCGATTGAAGACTGGAACGTCCAAACCATCGAGCAAGCATTGATGGATACCGTTCAACGATTGGGAGTGAAAAACGGCCAAATACTATGGCCTGTTCGTACGGCTATCAGCGGAAAACAATCCACACCCGGAGGAGCCTTCGAAATTGCCGACCTTCTCGGCAAAGAAGAAACCCTATCAAGAATGCGGATTAGCCTGATCAGATTGAAAAATCTATAACAAGGAAGATAGAAATTGATATCTATATAAAAACACAAAGGGTAAGGTTAAAACCTCGCCCTTTGTGTTTTTTGATTATATTAAATTAGTTAATATAGAGGCCCCTTAACCTTGAACTTGTCACCGGGATTGAATTTTGCGAAGTCTTGCAAGTTATACACTTCTTTTATCAATGTTTCCAGCCCGGCCGCGTAGAGCTGATCAATATACTGGGTCCATTCCGTATTAAAGTTGGCTATTTCACCGTTTAAAGCACGATTCTTAAAGTCGTTGATAATCGGATTCATTTGAGGATCCAACTCTGCCTTCAACTGGGTATGTTTATCATATAATTCGTTACCCATGTAAACAGCCGAAATATATTTTTCCGGAATACATGCATACTTTTCAAACAAGTCGTATGTATAAGCATAGGCAGGCCATGACCAATAGCCGTCATTTACGGCCGCATTGATTTCCAACTGAGCCGTAGGCCAACGCAGCAGATACCCTGCGAATACACAGATATTCGATGCTCTATATTCGGGAGGTAAATCCGAATTCGGGGTGATTATCTTTGTGCTATTAAAGGGTTCTCCGGCCCATTTCCAGTGAATACCTTCAATACCGTAAACGTAACGGTTATATGTCGCTTCATCGGTGTAGAGTATATAGTTCAGGATTTCCAATATTCTTTGCATCTTCGCATCTTCAACTTGGGCACCGAACATTTCGGTTCTGCTTAATCCTACGCCGAATGTGTCGATACTGTAAGTCATATTTACGGCTTTACCGTCCGGACCGTTGAAGATCTTACCTATAATAAAGCGAGCGTTGGGGTCAACTCCCGTAATAATGCTTGCGGGCGGGTAATTAATGAACAAGTCACTGGTCGGTTGCAAGTAGGCGTCTCTATGTATTTGCATGATACCGACCTTGTTCGTTGCTGCAATTTGATGGAATTCGGTTACCCAGCTTTGTTGTCCCGGTAATGTACGCATATAGCCTTTTTGCAGATTTTCCGAAATCCAAGCCAAGTAATCTCTGTACGGTGTGTAAGCATATTTCGGAACCACATCACCGGTTACCGGATCCTTGTAAAGATAATTCAAGTCGCTTACAAATCCGAAAAGACCTTCTTGAGTCATGTTAACGTTTGGACGTTCGGAGATGTACACCATTCCGTATGTATCGTCTTCACCGTTTCCGTCCGGGTCATCTTCGGTAAACTTTCTCAGGATATCGTTCAGCTCGTCAAAGGTGAAATTGCCTTCTCCGACAAGTAAATTTTCACCGTACCTTTCAAAGCCTACAGTCGGAATTTTAACCGGTTTAAACGAATCTAAATCCACACTGTATCCGATTGCTTCGAGCCAATCCAAATTGACACAGGTTGCATCATAGAAATATTGAGCGGAAGCAAAACCGATATGAGTAATTCCATAGTATTGATCCGTTGTTCCTTCAACCAAATTGTACTTAAAACCGATGGGCATCATTTCAAGTAATCTGTACATTCCCGGAAGATGCTTTTTAATCATATCCAAAGGAAGTGTACGGATTAGACCTTGTTCATACATAGCATGAGGTTGTAACGGCCCTGCAGGCATGAACATGAAATCCGGAATATCTCCTGCTGCAATAAGGGCGGCCATAGCTTCTCTGTCGTTATAGGAGTCCATAGGCCAGACATCGAAGTCTACGTTAAACCTTTCTTCAAGCTCCACTTCATCCCATCTTCCTTCTACCCAGTCTTTATTCATCTCGGTTAACCAAGTGATTTCAAAAAACTCTTCGAAGGGGTTTTCTTCAACCGGAGCTGCTGTCGTCGTCGTTGCTTGTGTCGTTGTTGTAGCTTTTGTTGTCGTAGACGCTTTTGTCGTCGTAGATGCTGCAGTCGTTGTTACATCGGGAGTTTTCTCCTCGGATTTACTTGTACAAGCAGCAAAGGATAATAGCAGTGAAAAAATCAAAGCAAAAATAATGAATTTTTTCATTTTTAGCCTCCAGAATAAAATTTTCAATTAATAATAGGGATCTTCTTATTCCTGCATTGCCGTTACGGCGAATACAGAAAAACGTTAGTAACTTCTTACGTTTCGCTTTTGTTCCGTAATGAATCTTCGGAAACGGAAATTACGTTATCGAGAGTAATACGCCTTTAGCGATACTCTGTCCGTTCCTATAATAATTTTGCTTATTCCGTCATTATACCGTTACATCCCTCCTTAAATTTGATTTATAATTAATTTTTTTTAAAACAACGCTTAAGTATACCTTCCATATTTTCACCTAAGATTTTCTTCTTGTCTTCATACGAGATATTCGCATAAGCTACCCAGCCTAATTGCGGTCGAGGATCACGCATAGGGGAATCCGTACCGTAGAGTACTTTGCCGGCCAATCCTTCTTGAACAAAATATTCAATGACTCCTTGGGTTACGGATGTATATGTAATTTGCAAATAGACATTCGGATACTTTTTTGCGTATTGTGCATAATTAATGGCGACATCGAAGCTTTGGCCTGCATGATCCAAGAAAAACGTTACATTGGGATAACGTATGGCAAGTTCTTCAACATCATTGAGAAAGCTTGGATAACTGCCATTATCCGTTAGGGCAAACAAAGAATTTTCATTTGCTATCTTCCACCAAGGATCATAAACCGGGTCGTTATACCTTACTCTTGTACGTGCATAAAACATCTTAAGACCGGGAATTTTGTAATCCAAGTGATACTTTTTCGCTTCTCCTTCTATGTCTTGTACATAATTCGGATCAATCAACACATAACCGTACACTCTTTCGGGTTTTCTTTGGACCATATCCAGCATAACCTTATTACCTGCTTCCGAATCCGTCCAAATGGCGAGCCAAGGAGCAACACAGTACTTATCGACGCCGATTCGTTTGTAAAGCGCGTCCATATGTTCCAAATCGCCCTTCATCATGGGTAAGCCTCCTCCGCAGTGACCCCCATCCTCCAGGACATGAGTATGGGAGTCAAACAGAAAAACCGAGATCGGTTTCCCTTCCAAAGCTTCTTTGGCAATGGAATCGTTTTTTAACGTTTGGGGTCCGGGAAGCGGAACATGACATAAACGTGCCAGATTGCCTCCGAAGATCTTTTGTTTATCCGAATCCGAAATATTCGCATAATCAATAAGGGCGCGGGCAGCTCCTAAACTC
>JAAYHZ010000183.1 GCA_012744235.1 Clostridiaceae bacterium | reverse complement strand
TTAATCTTATCATAAGGGTGAACTCTCTCTTTTTATTTCCGAATGTATATTGACGCTATCTTTGGAAATATTAAACGTTGACATTCTCAATTTTCGTGAATATACTAACTTTAAAAGAGATTTTTATATAAAAAGAAGACAACTCTAGTGAAAGGAACAAAAGGAAGTAGTATTGTGATGAAGTGTAGGGGTTTATTGTTAATTTGTTTTTGTGTGGTGTTATTCGTATTTCCGTCCGTTGTTTTCGGGGAGCCTACGGCAGATCAAGATGTAGCCCATATCATGAATATATCGGAACCGTGGCAAGCATTGCCGCCGATTCCTCAGCAGGAATACGAAACGGATGTCAGCAAAGAAGGAATGGTTATATCCACATCGGTCAACATTCGATCCGGCCCGGGTTTAGAGTATGAAGTGGTCGGATCCGTCAGTAAAGGCGACAAGCTGACTTTTATAAAGTATAAAAGTAACGGCTGGTACGCTTTTTCCATGAACGATCAAATCTGTTGGATCTATGCTTGGTTCATCTATATTCCCGAAGAACCGGTTTGTATCGGTATCGTGGAAGAAGATAACGTAAACTTTCGAAAATCTCCCGATTCGAGTAGCGAAGTCATATCGGTTCTACAAAAAGATACGCAAGTATATATACACGCAAGAGACAACGAGTATTACTTTGTAGAATTCGACGGTACTTTGGGCTGGATTATGGGTAAGCTGGTGGAAACCAATTACAAAACCATCGGTCTTGCCGTCGTAAAAGGAGATAAAGTCAATATAAGAGCTTTTCCCGATTTAGGAGCGGCGGTTACGGAAATCGCCGATAAAAACGACTTTTATGCCACCTACGGCTGCTATAACGGTTGGTACCGCATCAAGCTGAATGACGGCAATGATGCATGGATCAAAGAAGATTACGTCGAATATGCACCGTATCTTTCTCCCGTTCAAACGGACTATCCCGCTTTAAACGTCTTGGAACCTCCTTCCGAGTGGGACGGAATGAAACTCATTCAGCAATTAATCGTCAATACGGCAAAAAAATATTTAGGCGTTCCTTATGTATGGGGAGGAGAGAGTCCTCGAGGCTTTGACTGCTCCGGGTTCACCTTGTATGTATATAAAGATTTTGGTTTTCGTATGGCTCATTTTGCCGCCACCCAAGCCAACTACGGCAAATATGTTCCCATGTCTTCTTTGAAAGCCGGTGACTTGGTCTTCTTTGCAGGCCAAAGTGGCAGCAGCGCCATCACTCATGTGGGTATATATATAGGGAACAATCAATTTATTCATGCCTCTTCAAGCGGCTCTAACGGCAAACGCGTCGTCATATCCGAGCTTTCCGGATACTACTTGAGGACTTACAAAACGGCACGAAGAATTTTTGATTACTAAATGAAAAAATGGATAATTAGCAATTGATTTTTTATGCAAATGGGAGTAGTATGATAGGAATTAAAATATCTTACGTAATCCTTCCATTTTTATTTGTTAAATGTTTAACGAATAATTGACATGGAAAGAAAGAATCAATATGATAGTGTATAAAAAAAGGAGCACGATTATATGGAAAGAGTATACAATTTTTCGTCCGGTCCTGCGATCCTTCCTTTCGAAGTGTTAGAAACGGCGAAGGAGGAGCTGTTGAATTACAAAGGTACGGGGATGTCCGTTCTGGAAATGAGCCACCGCTCGTCTACTTACTTATCCATCATTGAAGAAACGGAAAAAGATTTACGGGAAATCATGAACATTCCCGACAACTACCATGTTCTTTTCTTGCAAGGCGGTGCTTCACTTCAATTTGCTATGGTACCAATGAACATAATGGTGAAGAATAAAAAAGCGGATTATGTAAACACCGGTGTATGGTCCGCCAATGCCATTAAAGAAGCAAAGCGTTTCGGTTCCGTAAATGTTATCGCTTCTTCCGAGGACAAGCAGTTTACCTATTATCCGAAAGTCACTTCCGATATGATTTCCAAGGATGCGGATTATGTACACATTACGACGAACAATACGATCTACGGAACAAGATGTGCGAATATTCCGGATACAAAGGACGTGCCGTTGATTGCCGACTGTTCTTCCAACATCATGTCGGAGAAAATGGACATTAACAAGTTCGGATTGATATATGCCGGAGCACAAAAGAATTTAGGTCCTGCAGGATTGACGGTTGTCGTTATCCGCGAGGATTTAGCGGCCAATATTCCTTCGGATTTACCTACCATGCTGAGCTACAAAACACATATCGAAAAAGGCTCTATGTTTAATACGCCTCCTACTTACTCCATTTATATCATGGGACTTGTTATGAAATGGGTGAAAAAGCAGGGGGGAGTTGAAGCCATCGAAAAGATGAACAAAGAAAAGGCGGCGATGCTGTACGACGCCATCGATCAATCCGTATTATTCAAAGCTCCCGCTGCGAAAGAAGATCGATCCTTAACCAACGTGGTTTTTGTAACGGGAAATCCCGATTTGGACAAAAAATTCGTAAACGAAGCAAAGAAGGAAGGCTTGGTTACTCTAAACGGCCACCGAAGCGTTGGAGGCTTACGAGCAAGCTTGTATAACGCGATGCCCTTGGACGGCGTAAAAGCGTTAGTAGAATTTATTAAGAAATTCGATAAAGAAAACAGCTAAAAATACGCATGATTATTTGCTAATTATATTTGGAGGGGAATCATGTTTAAGATAAAAACGTTGAATCATATATCCGAAAAAGGCTTGGATCTTTTTCCGATTAATTCTTATGCCGTATCCGACGGCTTTGAAGATGCCGATGCTTTTTTGGTAAGAAGCCAGAACTTAAACGGTATGACGTTTACTGACAACCTTTTATGTATCGCACGAGCCGGAGCCGGCACCAATAACATTCCCGTTGACAAATGTACGGAACAAGGGATTGTTGTGTTCAATACCCCCGGGGCGAATGCCAATGCGGTAAAAGAATTGGTTCTTTTAGGTATGTTTCTAGTGGCAAGAAACGTTTTGGATGCCATCCAATGGTTAAATACCTTGGAGAAAAACGATGATCTGCCGAAGATAGTGGAAAAAGAAAAGGCAAGATTTGTCGGAACCGAATTGGCCGGTAAAACGTTGGGTGTATTGGGGTTAGGAGCTATCGGTGCGAAGGTTGCGAATGCGGCTAACGCTTTGGGCTTGACAGTATTAGGACATGACCCCTATATATCGGTAAAACATGCATGGGGCTTATCCAGACAAATTATACACGCCGAAACCATTGATGACGTAACCCGCAATTGCGATTACATTACCGTCCATGTACCTTTAATGAATACCACCGTCGGAATGATTAATGAAAAGCTCATATCTTCAATGAAAGACGGTGTTACCATATTGAATATGTCTCGAGGTGAAATCGTAAATACGAACGATTTGCTGAAAGCCTTGGATTCGGGCAAAGTCGCCTATTATGTTACCGACTTTCCCGATAAAAATATCGTAGGTCATCCTCGGGTTATTGCGATACCTCATTTAGGTGCATCCACCGTGGAAGCGGAAGAAAACTGTGCCATTATGGCGGTTCAGCAGATCATGGACTATTTGGAAAATGGAAATATTGTTAATTCCGTTAATTTCCCGGAATGCCTAATGCATAGAACGGCTAAAAACCGTTTGACGGTTTGCCATAAAAACATTCCGAACATGGTAGGGCAAATATCCACTTTCTTGGCCCAAAGCAACATCAATATTGAAAACATGTTAAATAGAAGTAAAGGGGAGAATGCCTATTCCATAATTGATTACGAAGGTGATATTACACCTGAATTAGTAGGAAAAATACAAAATATTGAAGGTGTTTTAAGAACAAGAGTAATTTAGTCTATTTTATTAAAAAAAAATGGGATTAAGTCTATATATTGGTGTAAAAAGAAGTTGAGCCAAAGCTCATGCCTCGGTTAGAATATAAATTACTAAAAAACAAACCCGAGGAGGGATGAGCAATGACTCAATTTAATATTACTATAAGCGGAGAACTTTTGCACGG
>JAAYHZ010000182.1 GCA_012744235.1 Clostridiaceae bacterium | reverse complement strand
CGGTAGAGGGTCTTTCGAAAAAGTGGAATTTATCCCTTCCGGAAACGGCGGCTTTTTTATCCGGAATCAACACTTCATTAAAGGAAGAGTTGGACATCGATTCCTTGGAAGCTGCCGATTCGGTGAAATTAGACATTGAATACGAAAAGCTTTTATGGAATATGTACAACGCAAAAGCCGAATGGCTATACAATTTGGAAGAATGGAACGACATCTTCGACAAAGAAAAAAGAGATGAAATCCGAAAAAACTATTTGGAAACCGTAACGGCCAAGCGAGAAAAGCCCGGACGAAACGATCCCTGTCCTTGCGGCAGCGGTAAAAAGTACAAAAAGTGCTGTGGTGCCTGATGGGTATTTGGGTTGTTTTGATTATTCTGTCGGAAGCTTTTATCGATTTGTACGTAAAAAATCGAGTGAAAAAGCATTATGAAAGATTAGAAGAAACCGGAGGGGAGAAAAATCTTCCTCCGGTTTTATCCCATAAGGGGTTTATTCGGGTAACGAGGCCCTATAAAAATCCGGGCGCTATCTTGGGTTTTTTAAAAAAGAAAAAGGTTTTACTGAACGTTTTAACCGTTTTGGTTATGCTGTTAGCTCTTGCCGCCATTGTCTTTTTCACGATTGAAAAAGACGATGCCGTAATACCTTTGGCTATTATGTACGGAGGAGGCTTGGCCAACTTCATCGATCGGATGCGGCACGGGGCCGTCACCGATTTTCTTGTTATAAAACCCGTAAAAAACGTGGTCTTTAACTTGGCGGACCTGTTTATTTTTATAGGTGCATTGATTGCAATTGCGGATATGATTCTTTGATAACCGGGAGGAATGCCCTGCGGCGGTTGACACGAGGTGGGTTTGGTTCTATAATTGATTTTATTGATTTTTTTAGTCGATAATCGGACAAAGTTCGTTTATATATCTATTTTTATATGTAGGATGGTGAAAATGGTAATGACAAAAACAAAAGTTTTTTTTCGTGAGGACCGATGCAAAGGATGCGAGCTATGCGTATCCGTGTGTCCAAAAAAAATCGTCATTATGAGAGAAGACCGGCTGAATGAGAAAGGATACCATCCGGCCGGTGTTATAGAGCAAGATAAATGTATCAGCTGCGCTTTTTGCGCTACGATTTGTCCTGATACGGTTATTCGAGTAGAAAAGTAAGGAGATGCGATATGGGTAAAAAAGTCTTGATGAAAGGAAACGAAGTTATAGCGGAAGCGGCGATACGCGCCGGATGTACACACTATTTCGGTTATCCCATTACACCGCAATCCGATATTGCACACTACATGGCAAAGCAGCTGCCCTTGGTCGGCGGAACCTTTGTGCAAGCAGAAAGCGAAGTGGCCGCTATTAACATGCTTTACGGAGCCTCCGGGGCGGGCGCGAGATGTATGACCTCCTCTTCAAGCCCGGGTATCAGCTTAAAGCAGGAAGGGATTTCTTACATGGCTTGTGCGGAGCTTCCTGCAGTCATTGTTAACATTGTAAGATGCGGTCCCGGTTTGGGAGGAATCCTGCCGGCACAGGGAGACTACTTCCAAGCCGTCAAAGGCGGCGGGCACGGAGACTACAAAATGGTGGTTTTGGCTCCCGCAAATCTTCAGGAATTGTACGAGCTTACGGTGGAAGCTTTTAATATTGCCGATAAATACAGAACCTTGGTTATGATTATGGGGGACGGTAATTTGGGTCAAATGATGGAACCGGTCCAATTCAAAGACCAAGAGGATATCTACAAGGACGAAAAGGCATGGGCAACCGTCGGAACCGGCATGAAAAGAAAACACAATACCATCACTTCCATATATATCGAACCGGAGGTGTTGGAAGCCCATAACAATAAGCTGCAGAAAAAGTACGCTTTGATTGCCGAAAAGGAAGTTCGCGTGGAAGAGTTCAATACGGAAAATGCGGACATTATTGTCACTGCATACGGAACCGTCGCTCGAATCGTTAAGAACGTCATTAAATTGGCGAAAAAGGACAATATCAATGTCGGGCTGATTCGGCCGATCACGTTGTGGCCCTTCCCCTCGGAAGCTTATGTGAAATGCGCGGAATATGCAAAAGCCTTTTTATCGGTTGAGCTGTCTGCAGGGCAGATGGTGGAAGATGTTCGGCTTGCCGTAAACGGTAAAAAGCCGGTATATTTCCACGGCAGGACCGGAGGTATGATTCCTACGGAAAAAGAAATATACGACAAGATCAAAGAAATTTTAGAGAAGTTGGGAGGCTAACCATGGCTGTAGTATTTGACAGACCCCATGCATTGGTGGATGTATCCATGCACTACTGCCCCGGCTGTACCCACGGAATCGTTCATCGATTGGTAGCCGAGGTTATAGACGAATTGAACATAGAAGGTACCACCATCGGAGTATCTCCGGTAGGCTGCGCATACAATAACTATTTGTATTTTAATTGCGATATGCAGCAGGCCGCTCACGGAAGAGCGCCGGCGGTTGCAACCGGCGTCAAGCGCGTCCATCCGGATAAGGTGGTTTTCACGTACCAAGGAGACGGCGACTTGGCCGCCATCGGTACCGCCGAAATCGTACATGCCGCCGCAAGAGGCGAAAAAATCACCACGGTGTTTATTAACAACGCCATATACGGAATGACCTCCGGACAGATGGCGCCTACCACGCTGGTCGGACAAGTGACCACCACATCCCCTTACGGCAGAAAGCCCGAGATTCAAGGCTATCCCATTCGGGTTTGCGAAATGCTGTCTACCTTGACCGGCGCCGCCTTTGTGGAAAGAGTATCCGTTCACGATATTAAGAATATTCGGAATGCGAAAAAAGCCATTAAAAAAGCATTTCAGGTTCAGCAAAAAGGCTACGGATTCTCCATTGTGGAAGTGTTGTCCACATGTCCTACCAACTGGGGAATCAATCCCGTAGACGCCATGAAGTGGGTTCAAGATAAAATGATCCCTTATTATCCCCTTGGGAACTTTAAGGGTGCCGACCTGGAGGTGTAAGGAATGGAACAGAAAATTATCATCGCCGGTTTCGGAGGACAAGGGATCCTTTCCGCCGGAAGATTTTTGGCTTATGCCGGTATGCTGGAAGACAAGAACGTTTCTTGGCTGCCCTCCTATGGCCCGGAAATGAGGGGCGGGACGGCCAACTGCTGCATCATCATCAGCGACGAGCAAGTAGGATCTCCGATCGTAAACGATCCTACCGCTTTGATTGCCATGAACACCCCTTCTTTGGACAAGTTTGAGAAAATCGTCCGCCCGGGCGGTGTCATTATCGTGGACTCTTCCTTGGTAGGACGGCAGGTCAATCGGGAAGACGTGGTGACCTATGCCATTCCCGCGACGGAATTGGCGTCGGAGGCCGGTAACGCCACCTTTGCCAACATCTTTTTGTTAGGCAAATTGATTGCCCACACGAACATTATTAAGCCGGAATCCTTTGAATTGTCTTTGAAACACGGTTTAAGAGAAAAATATCATCACTTGATTCCCGAAGAAATGAAAGTCTTGAGAAGAGGAATGGAATATTGATATTGTAATACAATATATTTCATAACGGGAGGCGGATCATGATGCGGTTTCGTTTTGAGCAACTGTCTTTTGGCTTGATAAAGCCCAAGGGTTGGCTTTTAAAGCAGCTGACCGTTCAAAAGGAAGGTTTAAGCGGAAATCTTGATCGCTTCTGGCCTGATATCAAAGACAGCAAATGGTTCGGCGGTAACGCGGAGGGCTGGGAACGAGCACCCTATTGGCTGGACGGGGTAATCCCGCTGGCATACCTGTTGGACGATCTTGAGTTCAGGGACAATATCCGGAAGAAAATGGACTTGATTTTCAGCAAGCAGCAGGATGACGGCTGGCCTTATCCCATGACGGATCAAGAAAAAAGAAACTACGATCTGTGGGCGCTTTTGCTGATTTCCAAAGTCGTCTACACCTACTACTTGGCGGAAAAGGACGAAAGATGCGTTCGGTATTTAACCCGGCTTTTTGATGCGGTAGATAAAGCCATAGACCGTACGCCGTTGCGCCATTGGGCACAGTATCGATGGTTCGAAGGAGTCATTCCCTTGCTGTGGCTTTACGATAAGACGAAGGAAGAAAAATGGCTTCTTTTAGGCCGACGTTTGATGGCCCAAGGCTTTAGGTGGGACGAATTCCATCGAAGTCCCTTGGTTGAAGCCCCCGCGGAAAAAGGACGCTGGAGCTTTGACAAGCACGTGGTGAATAACGCCATGGCCATAAAAGCCAACGGCATTGCTTACGCCTTGACCGAAGACCCCTATTACTTGGAAAACCTGACGATAGCTAAGGACCGTTTGGACGAATTCCACGGTTATGTAACCGGAGTCTTTAGCGGTGACGAGGTGCTTGCAGGAAAAAGCCCTGTTCAAGGCACCGAGCTTTGCGCCGTAGCGGAGTACATGTATTCCCTGGAGGTTTTGATCGAGATGTTCGGGAAAGGAGATTTGGCGGACCGGCTGGAAAAGATAACCTTTAACGCTTGGCCGGCAACTTTTTTACCGGATATGTGGTCTCACCAATACGACCAGCAGATCAACCAAGCGGAGTGCAGCATAAAGCAAGGCAGGACGTGGAAGACCAACGGGCCTGCATCCAATATATTCGGTCTTGAACCGAATTACGGCTGCTGCACCGCCAACCTAAGCCAAGGATGGCCCAAGTATGCCGCAAGCCTTTGGATGAAAACCGATGACGACGGCTTGGCCGTGATTTCTTACGCGCCTTGTAGCTTGTCCACAACCTTAAAGGATGTACAAGCAGAGGTTATCGTCGATACCCAATATCCCTTTAAAGAAGACGTAACCGTGCTCATAAAAGCGGATAAGCCGGTATCCTTCCCGTTGTATATCCGTGTACCGAAATGGTGCAACCGTATGACCGTAACCGGTGTGTCTTTCGATAAGGAAACGGTAAAAGAGGGATTTGTAAAAACGGAGGTTCGAATCGGAGAAGAAAAATCCAAAGAAATACGGATCCTCTTACCTTCGGAGATTACGTTGTACGAAACGCCGCAAAAAACCGTATCCGTAACGAAAGGGCCTTTGGTGTTTTCTCTTCCCATAGAGGAAGAAAAAATCGCCGTCAATACGGAGGATCCTTTGAAAGCACCGCCTCACGGAGATTTCGAGCTTTATCCTGTATCCGAATGGAGGTATGCTTTGGATCCGGATACGTCCAAAATGACGTACGAGGAAAAAAAGGTTACGGATGCTTGCATGTTTGCACCTGAAAACGCTCCCGTTGCCCTTTATGTCGATGCGTATTATACGGAGGATTGGGGCATGACCAACGGGTCCTGCGATGAAAAACCGGGTCCCGTACCGAAAAAGGGGGCTCCCGAAAGAATAAGGCTTATCCCTTACGGCTGTACCAATTTAAGAATAACGGAATTTCCCGTAGCGGAAGACGTATAAATCGGATTGAATATATAAAGGCAAAGGTCAAAGGATCTTTGCCTTTTTTGCGCGTTTTTAAATACTTGTTCATAATTTCCCTGACATTGTGGATTCCGGGCTTTCGTTATGTTATGATGATTTACGGAGATTTAACATAAGGTTAAATCAATCCTTTAGGGATTTTGAAAGGAGAGAGCTTTATGTCCAAACAAGTCTTAATTGTCCGAGGCGGATGGACAGGCCATGAGCCCGTCGAAGTGTCGGAAGTCTTTTCTGCCATGCTAAAAAAGGAAGGTTTTCAAGTAACGATTTCGGAAACATTGGATTCTTTTCTTGATTTGGAAATGTTAAAGTCGCTGCATTTGATCATACCCATATGGACCATGGGTAAAATTACCCGTGATCAAGTGAACAACGTCAGCGAAGCGGTTGCAGCCGGTACGGGTATCGCCGGATGCCACGGCGGTATGTGCGACGCATTCCGCGAATGCGTGGAATGGCAGTTCATCACCGGAGGCAATTGGGTTTCTCATCCGGGCGGAGACGGTGTCGAATACCTTGTCGAGATAAAAAAATCTTCTTCCAGCCCCATCGTGGAAGGCATAAAAGATTTTGTTGTAAAGAGCGAGCAATATTATCTTCACGTGGATCCCGCCGTGGATGTTCTTGCCGTAACAAGATACCCCACCGTTACGTGGTATCACTCTTCCAACGGTTCCGTGGATATGCCGGTATTGTGGACGAAGAAATGGGGCTTAGGGCGAGTATTCTATTCGTCATTAGGACATCATGCCGACATTTTCGAAATTCCCGAAGCGTATGAAACCATGAGAAGAGGCTTCTTGTGGGCGGCGGAAGGAAAGGATATCGTATTAAAGGAAGGACTTACGTCCGATATATTTAAGCGCAATAAAAAAATGTTCTAAAAAGAAAGAAGGTGGAACATAATGGAGAAAGTAAAAATCGGTATTATCGGTTGCGGCAATATCAGTCCCATCTACTTTAAAAACTGTATCGAGGTTTTTGAAATTCTTGAAGTAAAGGCTTGTGCCGACATCGTTTTTGAAAGAGCCAAGGCGAAAGCGGAAGAGTACGGTATAAAGGCGTATACCGTTGAAGAAATGTTGAATGACGACGAAATCGAAATCATCCTCAACCTGACCACGCCCAATGCTCACTTTTCCGTCTGTGACGCCGCTTTGGAT
Organism: Clostridiaceae bacterium; assembly: GCA_012744235.1. Lineage (GTDB taxonomy): Bacteria > Bacillota > Clostridia > JAAYHZ01 > JAAYHZ01 > JAAYHZ01. The sequence goes on along the minus strand of JAAYHZ010000182.1, from coordinate 9,704 downwards.
GCCGGCAAATCCGTTCACACCGAAAAGCCTTTGTCCGTCCTTTTTGAAGAAGGGAAAGCATTGGTGAAAAAGGCGAATGAGAAAAAATTGTTATTGGGTGCCGCACCGGATACTTTCTTAGGAGCCGGAATCCAAACCTGCAGAAAATTAATTGACGACGGTTGGATCGGACAACCCATAGGAGCTACGGCCTTTATGCTTTGCCCCGGCCACGAAAGCTGGCATCCTGCTCCCCAATTCTACTACAAAAAGGGCGGTGGCCCCATGTTCGATATGGGACCCTACTACTTGACCGCGCTGGTGAATTTGCTAGGACCCGTAGAAAGCGTGGCAGGCTCGGTAAGCATGACCCGTAAACAAAGAATCATAACAAGCAAGCCCTTGGCAGGAACCGTTATGGATGTGGAAGTGCCTACCCACGTAACCGGACTTTTGAATTTCAAAAACGGTGCCATCGGAACCATTGTGACCAGCTTTGACGTATTCGGAGGCAACGTACCCTTTATCGAAATATACGGTACGGAAGGCTCTCTGTCCGTTCCGGACCCGAACGTTTTCGGCGGCCCCGTCAAGGTAAAAATTCGTCGAAATGAATGGACCGAAGTTCCCTTGACCCATATGTACCGTGACAATTCTCGCGGAATCGGTGTGGCCGATATGGCTTACGCTTTAAAAACGGGAAGAAAGAATCGCTGCTCCGGAGAGTTGGCATGCCACGTCTTGGAAATCATGCACGGCATCCACATCGCTTCGGATACCAAATCCAACTATGTGTTGGAAACGACATGCGAAAGACCGCAGCCTCTTCCCTCCAATCCGATGCACGGAAGATTGGAATGAAGATAGAAAAACCGAAAAATCCCACTTGCCAAAGTGGGATTTTTCCAAACAAAGAAGTATCCATAGAAGAAAAAAAGGAAGGAAGGTTCATATGGCAAAGTATGTTATCGGTTTAGATTTCGGTACCTTATCCGCTCGAGCGGTTCTTGTAAACGTACAAAACGGAAGAATCTTAGCGGACTGTGTTTTTGATTATCCTCACGGCGTTATGGACAGAGCTTTGCCGGACGGAACTCCCTTAGGTATAAATTGGGCTCTTCAGCACCCGCAGGACTATTTGGACGCGGTTCAATACTTGGTTCCGGCTGTCATGGAAAAGGGGGGTGCAGACAAAACGGAAGTGATCGGCTTGGGGATTGATTTTACCGCATGCACCGTTATACCCGTGGATGAAAACATGAATCCCTTATGCTTCCAAGAGAAATACAAAAAACGACCCCACGCCTACGTGAAGCTTTGGAAGCACCATGCCGCCCAGTATGAAGCGGATCGGGTCAACAGGCTGGCCTTTGAAAGAAAGGAAGCATTTTTGGATCGCTATGGCGGAAAAATTTCTTCCGAATGGCTGATACCGAAGGCTATGCAAATTTTGGACGAGGATCCCGAGATCTACGAGTCCATGGCGGCCTTAGTAGAAGCCGGAGATTGGCTCGTTTATGTCCTTACCGGAAATATCGTCAAAAGCAGCTGTATGGCCGGATACAAGGCGACTTGGCATAAAAAAGAGGGATACCCTACGAAGGACTTTTTAAAAGCGCTGGATGTGCGATTGGAGAAGTTGGTTGAAGAAAAGCTTCCGGGGGAAGTGATGCCTGCAGGCTCAAAAGCGGGGGAAATCAATCGATGCGGCGCCGCACTTTCCGGCTTGTCGGAGGGAACCTCCGTTGCGGTATCCGTCATTGACGCCCATGCCGCCGTACTCGGGGTGGGTATTACAAAACCGGGGAAGCTTTTTATGATCGTGGGGACATCCATGTGCCACCTATTGCTAGGAGAAAAAGAAAAGCATGTGCCCGGTATCAGCGGCGTGGTGGAGGACGGCATTATACCCGGATATTTCGGATACGAAGCGGGGCAAGCTTGTATGGGAGACCACTTTGCTTGGTTTGCGGAAAATGCGTGTCCTTCTTATATAGAACAAGAGGCAAAAGCCGATAAGAGAAAGCTTCTTGCGCATTTGGATATGTTAGCATCCCGATTAAAGCCCGGTGAGAGCGGTCTGTTGGCTTTGGACTGGTGGAACGGAAATCGTTCCGTATTGGTAGATGCGGACCTGTCCGGAATGATTGTGGGATGCACCTTACAGACCAAGCCCGAAGAAATATACCGAGCCTTGACGGAAGCCACCGCCTTCGGAACCCGAATGATCGTGGAAACCTTTATTAATAGCGGCGTTCCTATCGAAGGAATCGTGGCGGCGGGAGGAATCGCCGTAAAAAGCCCCTTTGTCATGCAGGTTTTTGCCGATGTATTGGGGATGGAGATAACGGTAAACAAGACCTCCCAAATCGGCGCACTGGGTGCGGCAATGTTCGCCGCTGCAGCTGCGGGAAGTAAGGCGGGAGGATACGACCTTCTGTCCGATGCGGCGGAGCGCATGGCCGGCAAGGATACCGTGACTTACCGCCCTAACGGTTCTTACAAAAGGGTTTATGACTCTTTGTACGAAGAGTACAGGGCGCTTCACGACTATTTCGGCCGAGGCCAAAACAACGTCATGAAAAAGCTGAGGAGCTTGGCCAACGAGCAAAAGGGAGAAGCTTTTTAAAGAAATAAAAAAAGGCTGTGCAAGGAGACGCACAGCAATAAAGGGAATGGAAACCGGCTTGAAAGGTTGAGAAAACAAACCGGTTCCGGGTGGGGCAATTTAAAATTCGGCAAGGGCGGATATGGATCCGACCTTGCTGTCCAACGTTACAAAAACGTTTCCGGCTGTATAAGTCGGAAATTCGTTTTTAAGGGTGTAGCCTAAAGGAGCTAAAACGATACCTTCGGTTCCGCTTTTAAAATCGATATTGCCGTAATCGGTGGAGAAGGTATAATCTCCGTCATCCAATAGCGCACATAAGCGAATATTTCCTATTTTGACCTTAATACCGCTTCCCTTCGGCAGGAATCCCTTCAATACGGTCACATTGCCTTCGGCTACGTTTATGTTCAACAACGAACGAATATAGTTGATTTTGACTTCGCTTTTTTTACCCTCAACCGTTAAGCCGTAAGTACAATCGTCGTTGAAAAGAAGGCTTCCTTCTTCATGAAGTACGGTAACATGCTTTAAGGAAGAGGGAATATAGATATTGATTGTGGGTATGTGGTCGGAAGAACGCATTTTAATCCGCAGTTCGTTTTTCGAGTATTTTACTTGAGGCTTCATCGTTTCGTAATCGGGAACCGACTCGTATAATCCCGGTTCGTATGTAATGAGGATGCGATTATCCTTGTTTTTATAAAAGATAACGTTTGCCCGTTGGAGATCCATGGTTATACGATCGGCATTGTTCAACTCGATTTCAATGGGCTTGTTTTGCGATACCGTTGCGGCACCGTTTACGGATGCATAAGTAAAAAAGTATGTTAGAATGAACAATACCGTCCCTGCCGCTATGAAAAAGATTACCATTCCCCTCGTCTTTAACATCTTTCATGATTCCCCATACGTACCGTTTTTTAATAAAGTCATTATATAATATGATTACATAAATGTCAAAAATTTCCTAAAGGTTTTTTAAAAAATTTTTTTAGAATCTATTTACTTTAAGATATAATTGATGGTTTCAAAAGATGACTGTCGCATACAAAAATTTTTTCGAAAGAGAAACGAAAGAGAAATTCCTATAAAATATATGAATCATATCTTACCGAATATGAAATAAACATGTTATAATAGATTATTCGAAAGGTGAAAGGAGTGTATTTAACGTGAATTTTTTCGAACGATTGATGCAATCGCTCCGAAGATTTTTCTACGGCCGATACGGGGGAGACACTTTTAACATATTTCTATTGGTTTTGTCCTTTTTGTTTTTGTACATTCCTTATGTAAGGCTGTTAAGCTACCCCATTTTGGGATATGCGTTATTCCGCACCTTCTCGAGGAATACGGACAAAAGACGGGCGGAGCAGGCTTGGTTTCAAAAAAATATCGGAAGGCATATAGGCAAGGTTTTTCGAATCGTAAAAAACGTAACGATGAGTATCGTCAATTGGTTTAGAAGAAAAAAATCCTTGTATAAAACCGTTCAGGCGCAGAAAAAAGACTACGTCTTTTTCAAATGTAAAAAATGCGGAAACATGTTAAGAGTTCCGAAAAACAAAGGGAAGCTACGAATTACTTGCCCGGTTTGTAAAACCGTATCGGAAAAGAAAACGTAAATTTATTACGTTTTTTTTTCGCTACCGTTAATGAAATGTTAAATATGACTTTACAAAATACCCGTTTTGCATTATATTATACTAGGTTAAGAATTTGACGGGTTAAACTATCCAAGAAAAGCAAACAGATATTTTCTTAATAAAGAAGCAATATTTATGCTATACTAAGTGAGTATTATACTAAGGGAGGATGACATGTCTTTTTACGGCAAAAAACATATCGGGATTTTCGTTTTATTCATTTTGTTTTTATCAACCGTTTTTACGGGATGCAACGGTGAGAAAAAAAGTGAATTCTACGACAATTCCGGAAACAGTATAAACGGAGGGATTGCCGTAGGCAACGGAAAAGTGACGGTCTACACCGATGGAAAGTCCCTGTTTGAAATTGAAAACGATACGGTTAATGAGCTTTATACCATAGACGGTTCCATTCACGGAATGCTTAATGTTTATGATACGTATATATATTTCTACGGTGGGATTGAAAAAAACGACGGAACGTTGAGGAAGGACGAAGGCTACTACAGCTTCAACAAGGAAACGAAAGAGGTAAAGCTGATACTGCCTTATAAACCGCTTTCTCTGTCCCATTACCAAGATCGAATCTATTTTATCAACCCGTTGGACAAAAATACGATTCACAGCTGTTCTTTTGACGGAAAGGACATGAAAAAGATATCGAACGATTCCGCCGTCAGCCTAGCCATGGACGAAAACTATATTTATTACGTTTCCGGCTTGGATTTAGGGCTTTATAAAATGAAGCACGACGGATCGGACAATACGAGCTTAGGCGTGGGAGGCGTCTTGTCCATGATGGTTTACGGAGATACCATCTATTTTAAGGACGGATACAACGATTACCGATTTACTTCGGTAGGCAAGAACGGAGAGAATAAAAAGGTTATTACCGACAAGAACGTATTCTCCTACAACGTGAACCAAGACATAATCTATTTTTCCGGAGACGGTGACAACGGTGGATTGTTCAGGCAAAAAATCGGCGATAACAGCAGCCAGTCCTTCTCCAAAGACTTGGCGGTACATATCAATGTTACCGACCAATACATCTTCTATCGGAAAATGACGGACGGCCGTATCTACCGAAGCGACATCGACGGAACGGACGAAGTGTTAATTCAATAATAATTCTAGGTTTTTGAAGGAAGCGTTAAAACGAGGAAGGGAAGATTTCTTTTAAGAAATCGGTAACTTCCTTTTTATATTCCTCCGGATTCTCTATATAGGCTTGGGCATGACCACCTTTTTCCGCAATATAGAGCTTTTTTATGCCCTCCTTCTTTAAGTCATATAGGCTTTGAGTCATGGAAGGAGGAATGTAGGTGTCTTCTTTGCTTGTGATAAACAAAACCGGATTTTTAATGTTTTTCGTATAGAGGGACGGATTGACCTCTTTTAAAGAAAAGCCGGCTCGAAGGCGAATAAAAAGGTCCGTAAAAGACAGTATGAGGTTTTGCATGAATAAAGGCAGAGGAAGAGCGCAGGCAAAACGGTATCGGACTTCTTCGTAAAAATTGTCATAGGGACAATCGATAATATAAAAGTCGGCGCCTTCTTCAATGGATCCGGCGTACAGAAGAGCGATTCCGGAACCCATGGACTCGCCGTGGATACCTAAAATTTCGGGAGAATAGCGCTTTTTGATTTCATCTGCGATAAGCTTTAAATCATGGCGTTCGTAATAGCCGTAGGAAATGTTTTTGCCTTGGGTATCTCCATGGTATCGGTGGTCGTATATGCAGTAATTGAAGCCGAGTCCGTCGAAGATCGATGCATACATAAGAGACCGGGTTTTCGAAGCGGTTACGCCGTGGGATAAAACGATCCACTTTTTGGATTCGGGATGGACAAAAACCGCGTATCCTTTCACAATGTATCCGAAAGGCGATTTCAATTCCAAAACCTGCTTATCCGAATTATTGTATCTTTTAAGAAGGGCATCCCATTCTCCTTCAGGAAGATTGCTGCGCATGTATTCGTGGATGTCGTGTTTTCGAGAAGGTCTTTTTTTAATGATGAATCCGGATAAAGCAAAGCCTAAGATCACAAGAAAAGCCAATGTTCCGCAAAGAATCGGTAAAAACATAGGATCATCCTTTCACCTTAATCAATTTGATTATATCATGTCAATTATGTTAGATACAAGGAATCGAAAAAATGCAAAAAAAGAGACATCCGACAATGTCGGACGTCGAAGGGGGTTTTTGTATATTACGAAATGTAGGATCAGTCTGCACGGATAATGCCGCAAGCCAACCTTCTTCCGGCGTTTCCGGAAGGCTGGGACCTGTAATCATCAGGGTTTTCATGGATAATTACGGCTTTTCCTACCACATCGGCCGGTTTGAATTTATTCGTATAAAAACACATTTTTGCTACACCATCGTTGGAAAACAAGGAAGGAAGATCCCCGGCATGATTTCCGTGGGGCATGTTGTACGGATTCCAATGCCCTCCTGCCGATTGAAAGGGCATATTCGGATCTCCTTCGGAGCAATCTCCGAATTCGTGTATGTGAAAACCGTGAGGTCCGACGGGTTGGGAATTGCCTTCCGCAGGCCGGTAATCGGGCAGGCCTTCTACCGATACGCACACCTCCGTTCCGTCGTCCATTTCGGTAAATACGACGATTCCCCGGATTTCCGGTCTTAAAGGTCCCCCTTCTATAACGGCGACGGCTCTATGTATGTTTCTTGGTATTTCAATTCCGGATAAGCTATGCATGAACACACCTCCGATCGGTTCTTATTCATTATATGCCCGAAGATGAAAACAGGTGAGAAAGAAGGAGGAATTTCGGGGAGCCTGACCGGAGCGGGCAATTTTTAATGCTTTGTAATCCGCCCGCCTTTTATATATAATAATATTCAAAACCATAACCTTTGTGACGGAGCTTTTATTCGATGACATTTTTAACGGAACAACCTGTATTTCTCACGGCACTCATTGTATTGCTGCTTATTATATTTCAATTGTACCAAAACAACCGGCTTAAGGTTAGCCGATATATAATAGAATCTTCGAAGATCCCTTCCGGGATGGACGGATTTACCCTATGCCATTTATCCGATTTGCACAGCAAAAGGTTCGGAAAAGACAACCGCAGGCTGCTTGAAAAAATAGACGAAATACAACCGGACATCGTCGTGATTACCGGAGATATGATGAATAACCGAAACGATGACGGCAGGGTCTTTTTGGACCTCCTGCCTCATTTGACAAAATACCGCTGCTATTATGTAACCGGAAACCACGAGCAGTTTACGGCGTATTGGGATCCTGCATTTATGCCGAAGTATTTGGAAAAGATAAGAAATGCGGGGGTTGTCGTTCTCAATAACGAAAAGCTGGTTATTAAAAAAGGCTCCGAACAAATTCGGCTCTACGGATTGCAAACGGATCTTAAATATTATCGAAATATGAGGGATACAAAATTTAGCAAAGTCGAGTTTACCGAAAAGAATTTGACCGATTTGTTGGGAGAATGCTCGGACCGTTGCTTTAACCTGCTGCTCACCCATAATCCTTTGCACTTTCAGGCTTATGCCGATTGGGGAGCCGATTTGGTTTTATGCGGCCACGTTCACGGAGGCGTCATACGATTGCCCGGTGTAGGAGGGCTTTTGTCACCCGAAAGAGTTTTCTTTCCGGAATATTCCGAAGGAATTTACACGAAAAACAACACGAGAATGATCGTAAGCAGAGGGTTAGGAAACAGTACAATTAACTTACGCGTTTTCAATCGACCGGAGATTGTCGTAGCGGAATTAAAGCGGACAAGCATAGGTTGATGACAATATATGTGGAAGGAGGAAAATGCCCCAAGCTTATCCTTCGGGGCATGAAAGAAGATGTACAGAATCGTTGCTTTTACGGGTGCCGGTATTTCCAAGGCAAGCGGAATTCCCACATTCGCAGAGATGGGGGATCTTAGGGAAAAACTCAGCCGCGATTACTTCAACCGATATACGGAAGACTTCTACCGCATATTGAATCAAATGAGAAGAACCTGCGACCAAGCGAAACCAAATCCCGCGCATTTGGCGATAGCCCGGTATGATGTACCGGTGGTCACCATGAACATTGACGGCTTGCATAAAAGGGCGGGCAGCACGAATATCGTAGAGATTCACGGCTGCTTGGACTATTTGTACTGCGACTGCTGCCAAAAGCGGTATAGCTATGACGTGCTGGAGGAATCCATTTACTGCAAATCGTGTCATGAAAAGCTTCAGCCTAACGTGGTATTGTACGGAGACAACATCCCTTTGTATTCGGAGGCGGCCAAGTTGGTGACAAATACAAAAGAGCTTTTGGTAATAGGCACTTCCTTTTATACCTCCACCTCTTGGATATTTACCAACATGGCGGAAGCAAAAGGAGCGAAAATCACGTTAATCAATGAGAGCGCCGAAACCAAAGTACCCGAATATTTGAAGCAAATTTTTGAGGGGAAATAGGGAATAAAAAGATGATTTCTCTTTCGAAATCATCTTTTTTTACGGTACTATCGGGGATGCAATATTTGCTTACCCGGTTTAAGAAATTAAAAAACAATCGGTTAACCTGTTTAATCATGTTAGACATAAAGTCAATAAATGTTGAAATTTTATTATATAGTTATAGCACAAACGAATAAATTTATGATATAGTAAGTTTATACATAATAGCATTATATATACTCACCAAAAAGCAAGCTTTATCTGCCTTATGTATAATTAAAAATGAAAGACCATCAAAGGAGAACAAATCAATGAAGCTGAATTACAAACGGACTTTCTTTATCGGATTTGCGTTTCTTTCCATTTGCGCTTTTTGGCAGTTGTATGACAGTATCGTTCCCTTGATATTAAAAAACACATTTAAAATCGGGGATACCGTAGCCGGTGCGGTTATGGCTGCAGATAACGTGATGGCCCTATTTTTGCTTCCTTTGTTCGGTGCGCTGTCGGATAAGGTTAAAACGCCTATCGGGAAGCGTATGCCGTTCATTATCGGCGGAACGGCAATGGCGGTTGTTTTCATGATATTATTGCCCGTAAGCGATAACAAGGTGAATCTTCCCATGTTCATTATCGCTTTATTCTTAACCTTGGTTGCCATGGGCACTTACCGATCCCCGGCAGTAGCGCTGATGCCGGATTTGACGCCCACGCCGTTAAGGTCAAAGGCCAACGCCATTATTAATTTGATGGGAGCCGTAGGCGGTATGGTATCGTTGGATTTGATATCTTTTTTGGTGAAAAAAGTCGACAAACCCAATTACCTGCCTTTGTTCGCCTGCATTGCCGCTTTGATGGTATTGGCTGTTGTCATATTGATATTTACGGTAAATGAAAACAAGCTTCTTCATACCATCGAAGGCTTGGACCGGGAGGAACCGAAAAACGAGGAAGAAAAGACAACAAGCGAATCATCCAAGCTTCCTAAGGACGTTTTCCGAAGCCTGGCATTCATATTGGTAT
>JAAYHZ010000181.1 GCA_012744235.1 Clostridiaceae bacterium | reverse complement strand
TTCATGCGTGATGCTTTCCATAATCGCCAGCTTCTTTTCCTTCGGGGCTAAAATCAGGACAAGATCTTTTTCCGGCTGTATGGTAATACCCAAGTATTTTTTCGCTTCCTTCGATCCCAAACCGCGGGCATGAACAACGGTTCCTCCGCCGGCACCCGCTTTTTTTGCCGCTTCCATCACTTGGTCATAAAATCCGCTGTTGACGATGGTTACGATTAAATGATAAGGTTCTTTTGACGTTAAAGGCATATCCTCACTTCCTATCTTTAAATTCTCTTCCGCTTGCACACAAATTCCGGAAAGAATGCTGCTGACGCTGCTTACGTTCACGGTAAATGCGATTCCCGTACCGGGCTTGCTAAAGTCGATACAATCCTGCAATTGCTTTAACAAGTAATTCGTCATTCGTTTTGTTTGTACGCTAATGGAAACGGTTTTCTTAGGACCTCCGTATCCGAGTATCTCATATACGGCGGATTTTGCCGAACCCTTTCCGTGGGTCAATAACAATATGGGAGCATCGTTATTCTTAAACACGTTCGTAAGAACGTCTTCCAAACCGTGATCCACAATTGCGAACAAAGCATCCAGCTTGGTTTCAGAGTGATTAACCATCTTTCCCCTCCATCTCGCTAAAATCGGCGGTTATCCTTTTGCCATTATACTCATTCGTTTTATCACTTGCAACGGAAGCATAAACCGCCTCTTTATCCTCTTGTTCCACAGGACCTGCAATTTCACCTTCTTGTTTTTCTTCTTGGTCCTCAAAAGAGTACTCCAACTCGATAATGGTATCCTCGATCTCGGGAACCACCATTTCTTTTCTTGCCCTCTTGGATTTTATTGCATATACCAATCCGAACAGCTGCAAAGTAATAACCGGTGTCAAGGCCACCAAAGCAACGATTCCGAATGCATCGGCATAGATGTTTCCGCCTATAGCCTCGGATGCGCCGATAGCCAGAGGAAGCATAAACGTTGCGGCCAACGGCCCGGAAGCCACGGCACCGGAGTCAAAGGCGATGGACGTAAAAAGCCGAGGTACAACAAACGTAAGGGCCAAAGCGAATACATACCCGGGAATAACAAAATACAAAAGGGAAAGTCCTGTGACAACTCGCAGCATGGCCAATCCTACCGAAACGGCTACCCCTACGGACAATCCGATTCCCATGGATTTTGCCGAAACGGCGCCCTCCGTTACTTCCTCCACTTGTCTTTTTAAAACAAAAACGGCCGGTTCGGCGGCAACCACAAAATAGCCGATCACCATTCCTACCAAAATGAGTACGACGGGACCGTTATTCTTCAACAATACGCTGCCTAACCGGTATCCTATCGGAAGAAAACCCGTGTTGACACCCAGCAAAAACAACACAAGACCTAAAAACGTGTAGATGGTCCCCGTGCCGATTTTTAAAATCTCTTTGAGCTTTAAACGAAGCTTAAAGACTTGAAAAACGGCAAAGGTTGCAATCATGGGCAACAAGGCTACCGCTACCTGCTTTGTATACTCTCCAAAATGGGAGCGAAAAAGCTTCGCTATATCCCTTACGGACGTTACGGAAGGAACCGTCATGGCGCTTCCTCCGGAGGGAGTAAAGAACATCCCCAAAATCAATACGGTAATAATGGGGCCGATCAAGCAAAGAGAAATTAAGCCGAAGCTGTCTTCTTCCGACGTTTTATCGGCACGAATGGATGCCAACCCCAGTCCCAAAGCCATGACAAAGGGCACCATAATAGGTCCCGTGGTAACTCCCCCCGATTCCCAAGCAATGGAAAGAAAGCTTTTGCCGGTAAAACAGGAGAGCACAAAGGCGATTGAATAACAGCTTATCAGTATGTAGGACAGCGGGATTTGGAATAAAACACGTAAAAAAGCGCCTACAAGGGCAAGTCCTACGCCTACGGATACGCCGATAATGATAACGGTGTTCGGCACGCCGTTGATTTGTCCCGCCATAACCGCAAGGTCCGGCTCCGCGATGGTTATAAACACACCGATAATGAAAGATAATATGACGATTAACAACAGTTTTCCGGTCTTTACCAATGCCGATCCGATATGTTCGCCTATAGGGATGAGAGACATGTCGACACCGAAATTAAACAAGGTGATCCCTGCAATCACCGCGGCTGCACTTACAAGAAAAAGAATCACGTTCCATGACGGCATCGGCGCAATGGTATAGCTTAGGAGCACAACCAGAATTACAATTGGAATTACCGAAAAGGATGACTCCTTCAATTTCGCTAAAAGCAATCTACGTATTTTATTTCACTCCTTCTTCAGTTTTTTTGGAAAATAAGCTTTTGTTTTACTAAGGTTGATATGTATTAAAACAAAAAGAAATGTACGACATTACTTATGATAACATAAACAGAAACCAAAAGCAGCCTCTTATTCTTTAATTGTATGTTAAAGATCAAGAGGCTGCGTTAATATAATAGGGTTTCACATAGGCTAACGTAACGAAATTTTTACTGCTCGATTTGGATTTCAAACCAAAAGAGGCTTCCTTTCCCCTCTTCGGTTTCCACTCCGTAGGTACCGTCGTGCATCTCGATAATCTTTTTGACAATGGAAAGACCTAAGCCCGTACCCATAATGGGCCGCTTATGATTCTTATCCACCTTATAATACCGATCCCGGATATAGGGTAAATCGCTCTTTCGAATCCCTTCTCCTTTGTCGATGACTTCGATTCTTACGTTTTTATCGTTTGTTCTTTGCCGTACCAAAACCGTTTTGTCTTCTCCGCTGTGGGTTATGGCATTGAGAAGAAGGTTATATAATACTTGGGTGATTTTCACCTCGTCGGCAACTACGGCAACATCCTCGAAGGCTTCAAACTCCAGCCGATAACCCTCGTGCTTTACAAGCTCGTTCATCCGGTTGACGGTTCGTTTTAAGCTCTCCGTCAAGTTGTAGCTCATCTTGTTCAGCTTCGATACCCCCGCTTCAAGTAAAGAAATGTCCGGCATATCGTTCACCAAGGAGGTTAATCGTTTTGTTTCGTCCATAATGATTTGACTTTGGTCCGGCGTAACCTCGTCCGGGAAGTCGTGCATCATCTCCGCATAGCTGTATATGAGAGCAAGAGGGGTACGCAAATCGTGGGAGACGTTTGCAATCAGCTCCCGCCGCAGCCGCTCCGTCTTCGAAAGCTCGGTAGCCGCCGTGTTTAACGTATCCGACAATTCCTTGATTTCCAAATACCCTTTCCCGCGAAATTCCGTGTCGTAGTTTCCCTTTGCCAATGCTTTTGCGCTTTGGTTGATTTTCTCAATGGGCTTGGATGTGTGCTTGGCGATGAGGATGGCAAGCATGGTTGCCAAAAGCACCATCATCCCCGTAATGATAACAAGCCGGATTTGCAGGGTGGACACGGTGGAATCGACCGGGGTTATCATGGCGTGAAAGGTAAGCGATATCTTTTTGCCGTCCTCCAAAACAAACTCCCGGACCGAGGTTATGGTCTCCGGTCCGTTTTTATGTCTTCCCGGAGCAGGGAGAGAAGGAGGATAAAATTCTTGAGTCGGCCTTACGGTAATGGCTTTGGACGCTTCCAGCTCAAGCAGTATATTCCCTAGTTCCGGATTGTTAATATTTTTCTCCACCGTCTGAATCGCTTTTTCTATCTCCATCTTACGAACGAATTTATACATGTCGCTTAAAAAAACCGTCTGAAAAATCCACAGGATGGCCAAAAGCAATACGCAAAACCCCAGGAGAAAAATAAATATTTTCCATTTTAATTTCAGCTTATCCATCGAATCGATACCCCAGCCCGCGAAGGGTTTTTATATACTGTGCATAGGGGCCTAAGGATTTTCTTAGCAATTTCATATGGGTATCCAACGTTCGGTCGTCGCCGTAGTAGTTAAAGCCCCACACCTCCGTCATAATCTTTTCCCTTGGCACCGCTATGTTTTTATTCCGTATTAAGAAAAACAACAGGTCGTATTCTTTCGGCGACAAATTCACTTCCTCGCCGTCAATAAACACCTTGTATGCCGTCAAATCCGCTTTAAAGCCGTCTTTTTCGAAAACCACGTGGCCTTCGTCATCGGATTTTGCAGGCTTGATTTTGCCATACGGCGTAATATGGCGCCGATTCTCAGCATAATCTCCTTGGAAGAAAAGGGCTTTACCACGTAGTCGTCTACGCCGAGTTCAAAACCCAATACCTTGTCATACTCTTCGCCCCGGGCGGACAGCATGATGATGGGAGTGTCCGAAAATTTACGAATTTCCTTTACGGCGGAAAAGCCGTCCATTCCCGGCATCATGATATCCATAATGATGATGTCAAAATCGTTGTTTCGGCAAAGCTCTATGGCTTCCAAGCCGTCATCGGCTTCGAAAACCTCGTTGCCCTCGAAAACGGCATACCTTTTGATCACCGCTCGAAGGCCCGCTTCATCGTCGCATATTAGAATTTTTGCCATTTATCACATCATCCCTTTCTTCGGTATGCTTGATTTTACCATAGAATAATCGGGAGCATACCGTATCGTCATCCGCCTTGATTTTAACCTAATAGCTTCTTTTATACCGTGCCACAAATACCGTGGCGGCAACCGGTAAAAGAACAAGCACACCCGTGAGTATCGGCGAATTGCTTTGATTATCCCGTGATCTCGGTATATTTATATTCGTACGGTTTTGGGTCCGCCCTTCACGGTTCTCTTGGCCTCCCGGAAAGAACCCTCTCTGTCCCGGGCCGCCTTGGGCCGGCATTTGTCGGTCGGGAACGGCTCTTTGTTGTCCGTCTTGGAAAAACCATCCAAACCCGCCTTCTTGTTGGAATCCTCCCGGGAACTCAAAATTTCTACCGTCTCTGCCTCCTAGCATGCTTCCTAATACGGACAGGTTCAAATTTCCCGCAGGCACCAACTTATTCGGATTTTGGGCCTGTTCCTGCGTTGTAGAAGGAATCGATCCGTCAAGCTGCCATTTCACG
>JAAYHZ010000180.1 GCA_012744235.1 Clostridiaceae bacterium | reverse complement strand
GGGTGCGATAAAAAGCGCGCGAAGAGAATAAAGATTTTCGGTGGCAATAACGAGAAGGACCCACCCGTTCCCATCCCGAACACGGCAGTTAAGCTTCTCGGTGCTGAAAATACCGGGGCGTGGCGCCCCGGGAAGATAGGTCGCTGCCGGAATTATACGAATCCCGTATCCTTAAAGGTTACGGGATTCTTTATACTTAAAAGAAAACCCGCATCAAAGAGGGATGCGGGAACTTTATAAATCATCAAAGGCTAATTCATTCTTTGATCGTATTCATGGGCAAGCTTTCTTAATTCGAATTCCGGTATGGTTTCGGTTAATCCGGCGAACCTTGAAAATCTTTTACACTCATCAAGAATATCTCCGTCGAAATTACTTTTTCCCGAAGCACGCCATTCCGCATACTTGTTTAATAAATAGCTCATGTCGACACTCCTTTATATAATTCCTTCTTATATTTATATTTTTTCATTATTATCGACGATTTATAACAGAAAAATCGGATAATAACATACTCGAAAAGGCACTTTACGATTTCGTGTTTTTACATAAAAAATTTATGATAAAATATGGGTTACGAATGATAGAAGCATACGGATAAAAACACGAAAGGAATGCAAGCGTTGGACAAAATAGAAAACCTGTTTCTTAAGATACATTCATTGGTTATATTTCACGATCTTTTGGAGGATCCGGTTATAAAGAGAGCCGTTTTTATGTTAGGCTCCGTTCATGATGATATCCATAATCGAGTAAAGGCTTATTCATCCTTTGCATCCATGTTATTTAACAGAACCACTTGTTGGACGGATTATGTATTACGGCAAACGTTGGCATGTGAGAACAGTTATATTGCGAGGTATTTACGAAATGAAGCCGTTGACCCCGTTTTGGAAGAATGCCTTCGCTATGAATTGTCCGTTTTAGAGGAGCTTTCACAGATAAATGCAAAGGATGTAAAAGAGAAAATAGGCTACCAAGGCTATTTGCCGGAATGGACAATAGCAAAGACAGATTTTTTCACCTCATACAAAGAAAGAATAGACCGGATAGAGAAAATCGGTTTCGGTATGTATTCTTTGTACAGAATGTTTACCGTACTCGAACGCACCGTCGTTCCGGTAAAAAGACCGGACCCTATAAGGCTTTTCGATTTGAAAGGTTATGAAAACCAACGTAATATTGTAATCGACAATACTTTGGCATTATTAAAGGGTAAACCTGCTTCGAATGTTCTTTTATACGGTGATGCGGGAACAGGGAAATCTTCGACGGTGAAAGCCATAGTAAACGAATATTATCACTTGGGATTGCGACTGATCGAAATACCGAAAAAACAAATGGAATACTTAAATGAAGTTATAGAAGGTTTATACGATAATCCGCTGAAATTCATCCTTTTTATAGACGATCTTTCGTTTTTCCAAGAAAACGATGATTTTTATGCATTGAAAGCGATTTTGGAAGGAACGGCTTATGCAAAACCGGATAATGTCGTCATATACGCAACCGGGAATCGAAGACATTTAATAAAAGAAAAATTCTCGGACAGAGAAGGAGACGACGTACATCGAAATGAGACGATACAAGAGCTCACATCCTTAGCCGCCCGATTCGGAATCAAAGTCGGCTTTTTCAGACCGAACAAAGAAACATATTTAAGGATTGTTCGCGAATTAAAAGATCAGTATAAAATAGATATAGACGACGAGGAATTGGAAATTCAAGCCGAGCGGTTTGCCGCTAACGGCCGTTCACCTCGAGTCGCTCGTCAATTTATTGAATACTTGAAGAGCAAGGCAGAGTAGGCGGACCCTGCTTCTGCCTTTGTTCTTCGAATAAATCAGCAAATGTTTTCAGATATAAGCATTTTATAATGTCTTGCTCCAAGCAAGTAAAGCGCTTTCATGAGGACCCAGATCAAGGGATAATTGATTATCCGATGTACAATATATTGTTTTGCTCCATACATCTTTGATTTCAACGGGCACAGATAAGCCGTAATGGAGAAAATCAAAGGACATTTTGTTTGGTGTATGGTTCCAATTGATAATTAGCAAACGATATTCGTCGTTCAAATCTTGAAGCCAATAAAAAGGCCTCAAATCGTTTCCCAAATCCAACGGCTTGGCCGCGATGCCGGTAGGTTTCAATGCTTTTTTTACAAGGCTTAAGCCTTTTTCGTTTAACATGGCTATTCGGTCTCCTAAGAATACACTGCCTCCGGTCATCATTACAATATTCGTCCATGTCTTCGCTTCAATTTCATTAAACACGGGACCGTACCGCCAGCGTTTTGCGAGCCCTACGGGATTCGGATTGTTTGCATTCGGATTCATTACATTGGTTTCTTTTTCCGTTGAAGTATCCATACCTCGGACTATTAAAAAGTCAGGATCATTTATCCATATTCTGTTATGTAACCAATAGTTGTGGAGAATCGAATCGACAACCCATTCCACATGGCTCCAATGATTATGAATATCTACGCTGATACGTCCGGAATCTGCCACAAAAGGTCCGCATTCTTTCGGTAATGAGCAGCCGATGATATGGCTGTCTTTTATACAATCCCTGATGATTCGGAACAACTCTCGTAAAGCGTCGTAGGGACCCACACCTTTTTCGTAGAATTTTTGTACTTTAAGAAGACTTCGAAGATAATCTATCTTAAAAAGCCTGAAACCGATATGGTATAAACGAGTATATAACTCTTGTAAAAACTTTTTTCCGGCAGGGTGTGTCGGATCAACCAAGTAATGCCCGCCGGCATCGGAAGGCAAAGGATCGCCGTTTTGGTTTTTGATCAATATCTCGGGCGTGCGCATGGCGGGATAAGATAGAGCTTCTATTTGCAAAGGTGCGGTCCATATACCGGGTATAAATCCTCTGCTTTTTATTTCCTCTGCCAACCGTTCTAATCCGCCCGGGAATCGATAGTTCGGTTGCCATTCGCCCCAATTATGGGACCAGCCGTCATCCACTACAATATATTTGATACTTTCGGATAAATCCGGATCTTTTCTTATTGCTTCCATGTTCTCAATTACATCGTCGAGTGAAACGGTACGGAAATAATAGTCCCATGAATTCCAACCGACAGGAATATCGGTGGGTTTTATCGGTTTTTCTTCATAAAGGGACGCAAGTGATTCTACGGCTTCATACATGGTCCTATTTGTAGAGATCCAAAAGGCTTCGCTTTGCCAAGCATTTTTTACTTCATTCCCGTTAAAATCCGTTACGGCGGTAAAGCAAAGCTGTCTTCGGGTCGTTCTTACGACAGAACAGTTAACGTTAAATTTTAACGGATACAATGC
>JAAYHZ010000179.1 GCA_012744235.1 Clostridiaceae bacterium | reverse complement strand
TCTTACGGATACGGCATATACTGCAGAAGAAAGTATCAAAGCCGTTTACGACAATCTCTACGCCCTCGTGAGAAAAGGTATCGCCGACGAGGATGTACTTCATGTGGGGCACCTATTGTCTCGCATAGTGGATAATCTAAACGGAGGAACCGAAAATGTTGATTGAGTTTATTAAAGGTTTCGGATTATTGGTGGCCTATTATCTCGTGTTTATTGCCATCGCCGTGGTTATGCGCAAATTTATCGATATCCCGTCGGAGATCTTTCGTAAAATGCTGCATTTGATTGTCATGGCCTCCGTATTTATTTTCACATACGGCTTTCAGACTTGGTGGATATCCTGTATAGCAGCCATCAGCTTCATAATCCTCATATTCCCCGTTCTTTCTTTATTGGAACGCTTGGAGGGCTTTTCTTGGTTTTTTGTGGAGCGCAAATCCGGAGAGCTCAAGCTCAGCCTGATCGTAGGCTTCGCTATGTTCGCGATTTTGACCGCCGCCGGCTGGGGACTGTTCGACAAAAAATACATCGTTGTCGTCTCCGTCCTTGCCTGGGGCTTCGGTGATGCTACGGCAGCGCTATTCGGCAAACGCTTCGGCAAGCACTACATTACGGGGAAACTGGTGGAGGGGCGCAAAACCTTGGAGGGCTCCTTGTCCATGTACGTCATATCTTTCATTACGGTATCGGTGATTTTGCTTGCCGAGGGCGCTTTCGTATGGTACGTCAGTTTATTGGCCGCCGCCTTAACCGCAGCCGCTTGCACGGCGGTGGAGCTGTATACAAGAAACGGGATGGACACCATCACCTGCCCTTTGGCATCGGCAGCGGTGATTATACTGTTTAACCACTTTTGGAGGTCGTAATGGAAACACAAAAATCCGGAGAACGCACCCTATTGGCCTCCATTCTCTTAAGCTCGCCCGGCCCTCTTGTGTTGGGTACGGCGCTTTTTTTCGGCCGTTCGTCCACGCAGATAGCCGATTTCGTACGACGTACGTCGGAGCTGGCGGCGATCTTCGTATCGTGGATCGTGTTTCGAAGGATCCGTAAGGAAGAGGAGATATCCTTTGAGCATAAAGAAAAATTGGAGAAAATCGCAAACTTAAGCGTCGGTATCGCCATGTGCTTATCCGGAACGGCCATGACATTAATCGCATTGCTGTCGGAAAATACGGAAAAAGGGAACGTAATTCCCGCCCTTGTTATCGCTCTTTTGGGAGTAATTACGAATTCTTGGTTTTGGATTCGCTATACCAATCTGGGTCGAAGCTTAAAAGACAACGTTCTTACGGTTCAAAGCAAGCTGTATCGTGCAAAAACCTTTGTAGATCTCTGCGTTACCGCGGCGTTATTCGTCGTTGTCATTAAGCCTTCCTCCTCCGTTGCGGAAATAACGGATTTGGCAGGCTCCCTCATCGTTTCGCTGTATCTTTTCGTGACCGGCATCGCCGTTATCGCCGGAAAAAGCTCCGTTGTGAAAAATCAAATAACGAAAGAATGATTGGTCTTAAGGCTTAAACCGAGAAAGATAAAGGAGGAATAATATGGATAACGCAAAAATTATGGAACGGATTACCCGAAGGCCCTCCGGAAAATTGGACATGGTGCTTGATACGGATACCTACAATGAAATCGACGACCAATTTGCCCTCTGCTATGCTCTGTGCGCCGAAGACAAGCTGAATGTAAAAGCCGTTTACGCGGCACCTTTTTTCAATCCGAAGTCGGCCGGTCCGAAGGACGGAATGGAAAAAAGCTACGAAGAGATCGTAAAGCTTTTAAGCTCTATGGGAAAAAGCCATGAAGGCTTTGTTTTCAAAGGCTCGGATCGGTACTTGGAAGACCGAAGCACTCCATGCGACAATCCGGCGGTGCGGGATTTGATTGAAAAAGCATTGGCGCAGCCTGCGGATCGCCCTTTGTACGTCGCCTCCATCGGAGCCATTACGAATGTGGCGTCGGCCATACTGATAGAGCCTCGGATCATCGAAAAAATCGTGGTGGTATGGCAGGGAGGACATATTCATAGTTATCCTCACACGAGGGATTTTAACATGTACCAAGACAAAACGGCGGTCAACGTTGTTTTCGACAGCAAGGTTCCCTTGGTGCAGATACCCGCTAGAGGTGTTGCGTCCCAATTGATTACCACGCTGTACGACCTTTCCGCCCATTTGAAGGGTAAAAACAAGATGTGCGATATGTTGTTGGAAATTTATGAAGCTTGTACTTCCGATCACTTCGGATACGGACGTGTGATTTGGGACATATCCACCATCGCTTGGCTCATTAATCCTTCGTGGGTGCCCGGGGCTTTTGTCAGCAGTCCGATTGTCAATGAAAACGATCAATACAGCTTCGATCCGAGGCGCCATTTGATTTACTGTACCTACGACATCAACCGAAATGCCGTTTTCCGGGATATATACAAACGGTTGATCGATTACGTGTAAAGAATTAATCGGATATCCCGAAAAAGCAAGAAGCCCTTTCGCTTTAAGAGCCATTGATAAAAGGAGCATTCGGCTGCCTGTAAACCGTATATATGGACAGGTATGCCTTTTGTTTTATATGACCGGTTTTTTGACTGTACACATTTTTATTGCGAAGCTTTATGT
>JAAYHZ010000178.1 GCA_012744235.1 Clostridiaceae bacterium | reverse complement strand
TTTTATACACCGGTTTTAATTCCGGCATGATCGTAACGGAACGGGCCGTAAAAAAGCTTCCCTTAAAAAAGGAAACAACCCTTTTGCTTTTGAGCTTGCTATCCGTTTTGGCGCTGCCTTTAGGGTTCGATTCTTTAATCGCCGCAATCTATCCGGTATTCGGTTTTTTAGGATCGGTCATCACCGTATGCTTTGTCGTGCTTTGGATTGTTCGCAAAAACCGATAATTTCCGGTTGTCAAAAGAACGATGCGGGACATCTTAATACTGTGAACGGAACTTTTTAATAGGTTGACATAAATTTACACAGTTGATACAATAGATAAATGATTTTTTCCTTTTCTAGAACGGAGGGTTAAGATGGCAATACCTGCAAGGGAAATGGAACTGGAACAAAAACATCTTGACTATATTATCGAGGTGTTAGAAGAAAAAATCGGCGAGTACACCGAGATCAGGGAGAAGCTGAATAAAGAATACCGAGAATTGAATAAAGAATTATGGGAGGATGTAGGCGCATTCATCCCCGGGGATGTGCAGCAGCATTTGCAATATAACCAATATATTCAAATGATCAAGACCACATTGACCGGTGCGGAAAATGCCAAGCGAATCTACTACAATTTGCTTTTGCTAAGAAAAACCCCCTATTTCGGACGGATTGATCTTCGATACCCGGATAATGAAACCGAAACCATCTATATCGGAACATCGACGCTGGAAAAGGACCGAGAGATATTAATCTGCGATTGGAGAGCGGATATCTGCTCTTTGTTTTATGAAGATCGATTGGGAACTTTAACATACGAAAGTCCCGGGGGAACGGTTCTAACGGAATTGACCTTGAAGAGGCAGTATAAAATTGAGAAAGATAAAATCGTCGGTGCTTTTGACACCACCGTCAAGATCGATGACGAAATACTCCAAGAAATTCTATCGAAGAACACCGATGAGAAAATGTCCGTTATCGTACGTACCATTCAGCAAGAGCAAAATAAGGCGATTCGCGACCGCAGATCAAAGGTGTTGTTGGTAACCGGTCCTGCAGGGTCCGGTAAAACATCGGTGGCTCTTCACCGAATCGCATGGCTGTTGTACAAGAACAGGGATCGAATAAAGGCGGATCAAATTGTTGCGCTGACCCCCAACAAAATATTCAACGACTACATTTCCGACGTGCTTCCGGACTTAGGGGAGCAAAATGTGGTCATGAAAACCTTTACGGATTTAGGCAGGATCGTATTGGGACCGGAGTTCAAGGTGCTGTCCCAAGGCGAGCTGATGGAACGCTACTTAAAAACAAAAAACGTATCGAATATACACGAGCTTATTCGTTGGAAAAATTCCCTTGAATTCGCTCGGCTTTTGGAAGACCACGTGAACCGATATATCGATTCGGGTCCCGATTTTGACGATATTGAAATCGACGGTCAAGTGATAATCACGAAATCCAAGCTTCGAGAGCTTTACGCATCGGCCAAATACCTGCAATATTCTTACCGAATGGAACGAGTAAAGACCTACATCGAAACCGTTTTAAGCAAGGTAAAAAAAGAGATGATTAACCAAGCCGCCGATCGTCTTTGGGAGACCGGCGAATATACGGATGAAAAAGAAGCCAAAGCGGTGGCTCGTATGCAAATCAATGAAAAGTTCATCGATATTGTGGCGGCCGTTTCCCAATTGCTTTCCGCCGAGCCGGTGAATATGTATGCCTCGTTTTTGAAAAAGGTTACCGAGCAAAAGAAGATAAGCGG
>JAAYHZ010000177.1 GCA_012744235.1 Clostridiaceae bacterium | reverse complement strand
CTTGATACTATGACCATAACATCTTCTTTCTTTAAGGCACCTAATCCTCCATGCAATGCTTCGCAAGGAGACAAAAACATGGCGTTTTTTTCAATACAGCATAAAGAATGAGCAAACTTTTTTGCCGCTATACCGGAAGTACCGCTGGCGCATGTGATGATCTTTTGTCCGCTTGCCAATGCATCCGTAGCTTGCTCAAAGGCATCATGGTCCATGTATTCCGACAAAAAATTCAATGCTTGTATTTCTATTTGCAACGATTCTTTTGCCGCATTCCACGGGTTTTGCTCCATTTCATCACCTCGTTCGGTTCTATATGGATTTTCTAGATACGAAAATTTTTATAGTTCCATTATAAAGGATTTTTGACGATTTTTATGCCTCTTCGCGCTACTTTCCTTACGAAATCAAGAAGAAAATAATATAATATTGACAAAAATTCTTTTTGACGATTGAATAATTTTGAAAATTACGAACAAAAATAATTCGTTTTGCGAAATTATATTTCTTTTCCGATAAATGATTTTTATTTAAGCGCACGGTTTTTTGAGTAAATGGAATCGGTGAGTAAAATTCCATTAATTTAATAATTATATCGAATTTTTGTCATGCATCATACAAAATTGACAAATACAATACTTACCAAGTATGAAATAATATTTATGATTTTATATATGGTGTGTATTATATATAGATTACATATAAATCGGCAACGGAAAAAAAGGCGTAGATTATGAAATACAGGCAAAAGCACAGAAAGACGGAATAAGTTCATTTTTAAATCGGATTCCGGACAGTGTATGAATTATACATTTCTTCATTTTTATATTATAATTATATTGTGAAATATAAATTAGGAGGTGTAAAAGGTGGATAAAAGAATTAAACGGTTTTTAATTCTTGTCATTATATTTTTCATCCTGATTGGTGCCTCATGTTCCGAAAATAGCCCGTTAATCACCGAAAACACTTCCGATAATGTTTCGGAATCTACATACCCAATCGATCAGACAAAGGAGCTTTTGTTTCTATATCTTTACCCCGGCGGTACGAAAGAAGCATTTGCGGATTTTGATATGCGAATAGAGGAATTAACGGAGTCCATAAGAAAAAAGTACGGTGATGGATTTGCGATTATCTTCGGGAGATAACACCGACATTTATGTGGCGAACGTAACCGGGCTTGATCTTAAGTACCGAATCATGGATAAGGGTTATGCAGCGGACATAACGGATTACGTTAACAGCTTTTATCCGGAAATTCGTATGATGCTCGAAAGAGACCCCGGCTTATCCGAAGAAATTACATACGAGGGAAGGATCATGGCAATACCCGGATGCCAAAGCCCTGTATATAATCTATTTACTCTTGTGATTCATAACGACTTTTATGAAATAGAAGATAAGAATCGCTATTTGACCTTAGATGAAGTAGCGGACATTTACTTGGAGTTGAACAATCACATCGATAGCGGCTATTACGGAATTATTAATTTCGATTTCATTTCCCGGCTTATTCTCTACGACAACGGACTTCCGCTCATGTTAAGGTCGTACAATGTTCTTCTTGACAATGATAAATTGACGTTTTTTGAGGATAATGATTTGTTTATCGATGCATTCGAATATGCCGAGAAAATTTACGCTACGCTAGGGACTTTGGAGTATCGAACGTTCCGGTGGGATGAGGGTTGGACGGACCCTGTGAAATATAAAAACTCAAGTTACGGAGCGACAAAGCAGGTAAAGCCTCCGGTTGCTCCGGTTATAGAGCTTGTGTCCTATTCGTCTTTCCGAAAGCAGATATATAGCAACACCGCAAACTTCACGCAATCCTACACCGTGATGCCGATCAAAACCAATGCTCCTTACGGCGTTCTTCGGTACGAACCCAAATATTTTATTAGTTCGACCTGCGAAAACATCGATGCGGCATTGATTTTCTTACACGTTTTGGAGTGGGACCAAGATAATTATATTCTGTTTCGTTACGGAATTGAGAATCGAAACTATAGTAACACCCCAAATGGTATAGAGCATAATAATATGTATAATTTTGAAGTATTAAGATTTGAGAATCCGTATATAGAACCGAAATTGACTCACGATTTCGGTTTATGGAATTCTTTTTTAAGCGAATATGTTTCGGCTCAGGGAATGAATAAGAGTGCTTACGAGTATGAAAGCAATTTTCAAGCATTAATAATGGCCATAAACGAGCTAAGAAATAGTGATTCCGAAGCAATTGATTTTTTGGATGAGCGATATCGCTTGATATCCGGTATCGATTCCTATATTCGTAACAAGACCGGTTCATATAATGAATACTTAAAGCTATATAATTTATCGGACACGGATGCTTTACGAGAAAAAATCAAAATTGCGATGATGTCACCGAAAAAGGAACATGAGTAAGTAACAAATCAATGGATTATTACCACCTATAAATTTAACAGTCCATAAGAGCGAAAAGATCTTTGAAATCCTTGAAAATAGCCGATTACAAAGGTCTATTTGCTTTTAAAAGTTTTGTTGTATATGGTATTGGCATGGATTTATACGTAAATGATCTTTTTCTATGTGTTGTTAAAGCTTTATAATTTTGGCACACACATTGATAAATAACGATTCAAAAATATATAATCATTATGAAAGACCTACTTTTATAAAAAGGAGCCGATACCCCATGTTCACCGAATGGCTAAAAAGCAATCAAATTACGGACCTCATAAAAAATGTTCACGATTATCATCCGTATCCTACGGCAACGGAAAGAGAAAAGTGGGAGAATGTTTCGGACGAAGCGGCGAATATTTGCATAGCGGAAGCGGAGAAATACCTCGGGTTTCAATGGCCGACTCTTACTGCGGTTGATTTTATGGCTTTCATGAGAACCGGCGACAGAAAAGCCTATGAGGACAATCACTTTCCAAGAAGAAAGGCATTAGCGGCCTTGGTATTGGGCGAATGCGTAGAAGGAAAAGGAAGATTTATCGACGATATTATCAACGGTATCTGGTGCATTTGTGAGGAATCCTTCTGGGGAATATCGGCCCATAACGGTGTAAGACCCGTCGAGCCATTGCCCGATGTGGAAGACAGATACATCGACTTGTTTGCAGCCGAAACGGGGGCGCTTTTGGCATGGACAAAATACCTGCTTTCGGATGAACTGAACAAGGTAACCCCGCGAATAACTCGGAGAATTGATATCGAATTGGAGGATCGTATAAAAAAGCCCTTTATTCATCGAGAAGATTTTTGGTGGATGGGCGTGACAACGAAGAAGGTTAACAATTGGACTCCGTGGATAATTGCAAACGTGATGAGTGTTTTTCTGCTTAATGAATATGACCAAATAAGAAGGGCAAAGGCTTTAGAAAAAATGTTAAGAT
Organism: Clostridiaceae bacterium; assembly: GCA_012744235.1. Lineage (GTDB taxonomy): Bacteria > Bacillota > Clostridia > JAAYHZ01 > JAAYHZ01 > JAAYHZ01. Next base: position 3,380 of record JAAYHZ010000177.1, on the reverse strand, counting down.
GTCTGGACTCCTTTATGGACACTTACCACGATGACGGAGGATGCGATGAAGGTACAACCTATTGGGGTGTAGCAGGAGGAGCCTTATTCGACTGTCTTGATCAACTGTACTTGGCTTCCGACGGTAAAATCGATTTCTTCTCGGACAATTTGGTGCGTCAAATCGGTCGTTTCATATATCGTTGTCATATAGCCGATCAATATTTTATAAACTTTGCCGACGGCAGTGCAAAGATCAATGTTGCAAAAGATATGATTTATCTATACGGCAAAAGAATCCAAGATGAGAATATGGTATCGTTTGCCGCAGGTGTACCTTCAAGTGCCTGTTTTTGCGCGGAAGCTCTACGACGCGCTCTTCCGGCGGTTTTCAATTTCGGAGAGCTGACAAGTTATAAATCGGAGCCTCCCTATTTGAAGGATGTGTGGATGGACGGTATACAGGTTATGGCGGCTCGAGAGAAAGAAGGTTCATCGGCCGGACTCTATTTGGCGGCTAAGGGGGGACACAACGACGAAAGCCACAACCATAACGATGTAGGTTCCTGTATTGTATTTGTAGACGGATTACCCGGAATCATTGATATCGGGGTGGAAACCTATACAAAGAAAACCTTCAGTTCTCAAAGGTATGACATATGGACGATGCAGTCTCAATATCACAATGTCCCTACTATAAACGGAATCATGCAACGGCCGGGCAGGGAATACGGTGCATCGAACGTACTTTATTCAAGGACGGATGAAGCCGTTACGTTTTCCTTAGACATTCAAAACGCTTATCCGAAAGCGGCACAAGTCCAATATTATAACCGAACATATCGTATGAATCGAGGGAAAAACCCGGACGAAAAATCATCTATCGAAATTACGGATACCTTCTCTTTTGAAAATGAAAACAACGTAATAAGCTTAAACTTTATGATGTGGAAAAAGCCGGCGGTTATAGACGACGGATGCGACATGACCGAACTTGTTCGGGTTTCAATCGATGCAAATACATGGTTTTTCATGGAATACGATAAGAAAAATACGAAAACGGCCATCGAGCATTGCGATGTCTCGGATGAGCGCTTAAAGTCGGTTTGGGGAGATGAAGGACTATACCGAATGGTCATAACAAGGACCGTTCCTAAAGAAGGAAGCTTCCGTGTTCGAATCTTTAAAGATTAATAATATTGTACGATGCAAGCGAGATTCTTTTATCGGGTCTCGATTGTCCGATTTTGACCGATAGGATGCATTCCACGTTTTCCGATACGGTAGTGAAAGATCACATTTTACCGCCGCCCCGGATTATCGGTATGCATACGACTATTCAAGCATCCGTTTCAAACGGAGTTTTCGGAAAACCTCGTATCAAAGGCATAAGTCCTGTATACGTCACGGTATTCAAAGGCAAAAAAGGAGTAAATCGGATCTTTAATATTTCGCTAACGATTAAACGGCATTATTTCTGTCGGTTCAAAACCGATTAAAAAATGAGACTATGGATGGAATGAAGACATTTTCTAAGGGAGGTATACGCATGGTGTTACCGAATATTTGGGGCCAGGGAAGCTTGTTTGCATTTTCCGGTTTGGATGGCGTTAATACATATGAAAACAGTTTGACGAGTACTCTTTGCGGTGATATGAACGGTGTCATTTTTCACGCGAGCGATCATATCGTTTTAGGGTTTTACTTTAAAGACATCGGCGATATTGAATACGAGTCGGTTGCATCCGATATCGTTAAGATGCATGTCTTGCATCGAAAAACCGGACGGAAGCTGCCTTTGGTATTTTTATTCCATACGGAAAATACCGTCATCGGTTTGGCACCCAAGTGCGCCGTTCCTTACGTGTTTTCTCCGGGATCGAATAACGTAAAAGTCAACCACGAAATGAATGTATTCATATTCGATAGAGAAACCTTTGCTTTTACCAAAAAAGAAGAAGACGATAGTATTCGATTCGCTTTATCGTACAGCAAGGTATCGGAAGAGGATGCAATAAATAAGTTAAAGAAAGCAATGGAAGCCGATGTAGAAAATGAGTCCAAGAAAAAGATCGGCTTTTTTGAAAAGCTTCCGAAGATTGAAGGTCTCGATGAAGATACGGAAATGACGCTTTACAAAAGCTTCTCGGTTATGAAATCACAAGTATATTCGCCCGAGGGTATATTTAATACCATGTGGACGACACCGGATCGATTGCCCCATAAAAAGATATGGCTGTGGGACTCGGTGTTTCATTCCTTCGGAAACAAGCATATTTCCAAGGAGCTCGCTTATGACAGCATTCGGGCGGTCTTAACGACTCAGGAAGAAGACGGCTTTATTCCTCATATGGCGGTATCAACGGGAGAACGCTCCCGTATTACCCAGCCACCCGTGTTGGCTTGGGGCGTATATGACTTGTATGAACATTTTCATGATAAAGGTTTTTTAGAAGAAGCGTATGAACGGTTGGAAAACTACTTGAAATGGAATATGGAAAACCGAGATACCAACAAGAATCGACTATTCGAATGGAAAGTAAACAAGGATAGTATCGTATGCCGATGCGACGAAAGCGGTATGGATAATTCTCCGAGGTTCGATGGCGTTGTTGAGATGGATTGTATCGATTTTTCATGCTTTATGGCGAACGAGGCTAGATGCATGGAGAAAATGGCTTTGGCATTAGCCAAGTTTTCCGATGCGAAATACTGGAATGGAGTTTACAAGGATATAAAAAATGCGGTCAATGATTATTTATGGGACGAAGAAGATAAATTCTATTACGATCGAATCCTTTCAAACGGAAGGTTTAAAAAGGTAAAAACCGTGGCTTCCTTTCTTCCGTTGTTTGCAGGAATATGCGATACCTCCAGAGCGAAATGCCTGTATAACCATTTAACGGATGATAATTCCTTTAATACGGAGCTTCCGATACCGTGCGTATCGAAGGATGATCCTACCTTCGGTACGGATATGTGGCGAGGACCGGTGTGGATCAATTACAATTACATGATAATCCGGGGATTAAAGGACTACGGATATGCTGAGCTTGCAAAAAGCATTGCACAAAAAACCATCGACGCCATTGCTTTTTGGTACAAACACGACGGTTGTCTGTATGAATACTATGACAGTACGAACAGAACATCCCCTGCCAAATTGAATCGAAAGGGAAAACCTATCGAACCGTATAATTTCAAAATAAGAATGCAATCCATTAGAGATTACGGCTGGACCGCATCTTTGTATGCCGCATTGGTTTTTGAAACCAAAATTAGCGTAAAGTAAGTTTCGGATAATAATCAATGGAAGAATATAACAAATAGAAAGAGGACCCCGATTGTGATATGATTAAATTTCCATACAAAAAATCACAAAGGAAGGTGTCCTCTATGTAT
>JAAYHZ010000176.1 GCA_012744235.1 Clostridiaceae bacterium | reverse complement strand
GTCTCAAGTCTAGTGTTTTCAAGTGTTTCGAGGCTTTTTAAGAGCCTTTTATGAAATTTTCTAGGTACATTAATTGTATAGATTTACTTGAGTTTTTGCAGTAGAATCATTATTATGTTTACATAATATGAAGGCCTTATGAGATTGGTGTTTGTACAAGGGAAGAAAATTAGCAATAGAGAATGAAAGCAGAATTAGTCAAAGCCGATCTGTGCATCTACAAATGCTCGATAACGGTTTTTATCGATTGCTTTTTCAGTAAGGAAGATAAAATATTTCTACACTTGGGCATGTTCATCATTTGAAATCCTTTTTTATTTAGCCGTGCTATTTGCGACAAAGTCAGATTACCGATTATTTTACCGATTTCCTTGTATCCTAAGTTGCATAAGCATCGAATTAAGAAAACGGCAACGGCTTTCATAGGAGTAAGGCTTCGATCGTATTTCACCTTGATTAAATCCGTATCCGGTATGCCGAATTCTTCGGCAACGGTGTGCAAAACGGTTTCCGGATCCAAATCACGCTTGTATACGGTTCGTTCGCTGCGATACTCGTAGGCAGGTTTATGTATAAATTCATCAATCCTTTCAAAAAGCTTTTGGTCGATTACAACTCTTCCAAGTCTCGACACGAATTCTACGTACCGCTTTAACGCCTCATCGGGCTTATGATGAAACTTTGACAAAATGTATTCTTTATCGATCAGTCCGAATTCGTCTTCCTTTTGTCCGATGTATATGCCGTAAGAGGAAAACGGATAGTCCCGGACACAATCTCGATATCGTGATATGTCTTTCGGATTGTTATGAATGTACGCAGATACTACCAATTCATAACGCTCGTTCTCAATCACAACATTTTTATATCGGTCTTGAAACAAGGGACCTAAGCGTTTGTATTTCCGATTGTAGTACAGAACATAGCTTAAGTTGAGGCCTTGCATAAATTTGGACATGTCACAGCCTTGAGGATCAAAATGAATGTGCACGTGAGTGTCCATAAGACAATAAGCCAAAATTTTGCATTGGTATTTTCTTTGGTATTTTGCCATGCGTTTTAAATATTCTCTTTTGTCTTCATCGTCTCGGAACAATTTTATCTCGCTGATACTCCTGCACATAATGTGATGAGTCGCTTCAGGATTTTTCCTTCGTGCTCTTCTTGCCATTTATTTTCCTCCTGATTAGGGAAGACTTACAATGAACAATATATCAATAATAAGAACATAAAAATGCTTTTAACATGAAATGAGTTTATTTTTTCGACTTTTGATGATTTTTGTCGATATAGAATCTGTTGAGATCCGTCCCCTCATCCGGTACAATTTTGGAATGGACGAAATAAAAGAATTTCAAGAAGCTTTATTAAATTGGTATCGAAAATCCGGGAGAGTATTGCCTTGGCGAAGCGATCCGAGTCCGTATAAGGTATGGATATCGGAGATAATGCTGCAACAAACCAGGGTGGATACCGTTATACCGTATTTTAATCGTTTCATATCGGAAATTCCCACCATAAAGGATTTGGCGGAGACCGATGACGAGAAGTTATATAAACTTTGGCAAGGACTTGGATACTACCGAAGAGCCTCCCACCTAAAGAAAGCGGCACAAATCATGGTTGATCAATATAACGGCCGGTTGCCCGAAAACTTCAACGATTTGTTAACCCTTCCGGGCATCGGAGCCTATACTGCAGGGGCTATTTTATCTATCGCTTTTAACATATCGATTCCTGCCGTAGACGGAAATGTATTTCGTATCATAGCGCGTATCAATGCGGAAACAGGAGATATTCAAAAGGCATCGGTAAAAAAACGATTGGAGGCCTGTGTTAAGGAATTAATTCCTTCAACCGATGCCGGGGATTTTAACCAAGCGCTTATGGATTTAGGAGCAAACATCTGCATACCAAACGGGATCCCGAAATGTGAAGAATGTCCTGTAAAAAATTTCTGCAAGGCGTACTCGGAAGGTCTTGCATATACTCTTCCTGTAAAAGGTAACAAGGCGGTACGTAAAACGCAAGAAATAACCGTGTTAAAGATTTTACGTGATAATCGTCTGGCTTTAAGAAAGAGAGAAGAAAAAGGTTTATTGTCCAACCTTTGGGAGCTTCCGAATTATCAAAGCTTTTTGACGGAAGAACAGTGTATAAAGATACTTCAAAACAACGGTTTCAAAGTGACCTCCATTATGCCTATGGAAAGGGTGAAACACGCCTTTTCACATATGGATTGGATCATGATAGGTTACTTGATAACGGTCGAAGGTAACGAGGATTTATCTTCATGGACATGGGTGACTCGGGAAGAAATTCTAAATGTCTACTCTATACCTTCCGCATTTCTGCCTTTTCTTTCCGTATAAGCAAAAGCTGTGTCCTATATTGAGGAAAACATCCGTTGAATTATAGAATAAATATCTATATTCTTCCGTTCCGGCGGACCATGTCGCAATAGAGACGAACTCTTGAAACCGGAGTATCCGGGGTAACGGGACTGCCAATACTCATTATAAATCGCCCTGCATTCTTTTTTGCGGCATTCATTTGTCTTTTTATTTCGAATTCCAACATTCCTTCGGAACCCATCTCTAAAACATTGTATGCATCCAAATTACCGAATACGGAGCATCGGCCGGATACATACTCTACGATTTCTTCGATATTAATATCAAATCCCTTTTTGCCTTCTTCCAAAGATATGGCATCGGCTCCGCATGAAAGTATTAAATCAAGTCTGTCGGCAGGATTACTGCAGTAGTAATAGATGCTTTTTAATCCTTCCGATCGAATTACGTCCGTTATTTGTGAAATTAACGGTACGTTTATATTCTTGAAATGTTCGGGACTAATCATGTCGGTGAAGCATTCTTCTATCCAAATTCCCATTGCTCCGAGTGCTTTCGCGGTTTTAATATCGATAATTCTTTGTTCTAAAAATTTGTCGCACGCATATTGAATCAACTCCGGAGCATCGACCATGGCAATCATCATGCCTTCAAATCCCCACAATTGGTAGCAGTACCATAAAGGTGAACTAATATGAACAATAGGAAAGAGTCTGTAATCGATTTCTTTCAACAGACGGAGAGCCAAACGGTTTCTGCCTTCTTTTGAAAGACGCTCCGGGTATGTATAGTCGGGCTGACGCACCAACCGGTCGATGTCTTCTTTAGATCGTATTTCCTGTTTCGGTTTTAACGATTGAATGCGGCCGTTAGGGTTCCAACCGCTAACTTGAGGTTTACTGAGATTTCTCTCGTAGCTTTCTTTATGATTAACCAAATAGACTTCATCTTGACGAATTTCAATTTTCATATTCAATTGCTCTTCTGTCGAATAGAAATGTGGCAGGCATGTCCAATCTTGGCCTATAGTCTCGATGACATCACGACGCCACTTAATTTGCTTGTCGATGTCGGTTTCGTATTGATACCACCAAGGGGAGGAGGTCAATTGGTCCCAATGATCTCGGATAAATATTCCTTCATAGCATATTACTACAGGAATCTCGCAGGTTCCTTCTTTAGAAAATGCCGCTTCGATCTTTTCTTTTCCGTTCATTTACATTCCTCCCTCTGTCGACTGTAAGAATTCGGATTGTTTCGTTTGGATTATGACACAACCTTTGCATAAATTATTAATTATTAATTGTCTACCTTGATTATCTTAAAATATAACCCGGGACATGTAAAGAAAGTTTTTTAATAAAAAAACAAGACCTACGGTTTTTACC
>JAAYHZ010000175.1 GCA_012744235.1 Clostridiaceae bacterium | reverse complement strand
TTTTCCCCATAAAAATATCGGCAGTATTCGAAACACTGCCGATAAATTGCTGTTTCAACTTACTTTATTCTGTTTTTCAAAATTCTTAGAATCCTTCTTTAAGGGGTCGGTAAGACGTCGCAGAACATGATAAGATTCGAGGTGATCTTTTCCCTAGGGCTTAGTTCTTTGAAGGTACCATTTCCGTAGAGAATATCCATAACCATAATGGCGACGGTTGCGCTTATGAAGGCTCCCGCATGCCAGCTTATTACAAGGTCCCGCATCTGGGGCGGATAGTCTCGCGCAAGTATCTCCGCCGATTCCAACGCAAAATGAGCGAAGTTTTCTTTGGTTTTATCGTCAAGAGGCGGAATCTTTTCAAAGAATTTAAGGCCGTCTCCTTTGACGATCATGATGTTCACTTTATTGTCTTCCGTTATGAAGTTACGATTCCTTAATCGAATAAACTTATGGCCATTGACGGCATCTTCCGATATAGCACCGGTTATGAGCTCATAAACGTATTCGTAATCCGCCGTAAGATTGTTCTCCCATCCTCCTTCTCTTGAGCTGTACCTGGTATCCACAGACCATGAAAATACGGGATATTTTTGGGAGGTACGGGTCATATCTCCGCAAGCCCAATAGGAAGGAAGGGACAGGGTCTGTTTATAGTCTTTGTCCGATTGGGTCCTCGGAAGATAGACGAAAGGAATGTAATTTCCTCCGTCCGTGGTTTTAATATAATACTTGGACAGATCCTTCCGTACGGGAATACGACACTTGTTGGCCACTCCGTAAAAGACCACCGCCGCTTCAAGGAGTTCTCGGTTGCCGGTGGGTATATAGACGTCTTAGACATCGGCAATCGCGGCGCGAACGGCTTCCGCATAATCTTTCGAAAGGATTTCTGCCGCCTGAAGACGCATCTTCAGTACATTTTCCTTCCGTTCCAAAGAATAAGTCTCCGGGTCAAATTTAACATAGGTGGTGAATCGGTCTCCGGGCTGTCTTACCAAAAATCCGTTGTTTTCAAGAAGTTCAATCCGGTCTTCTATAAACACAGGGGTCACGCCTAACTCTTCCGATATTTCTTCCGCTGTTTTGGGGATATAATACACGCTGTAGACAATATTGAGGTTCAAGTGATCGTTTAAATAATATTCCGGTCCTCCGTTTCTTCCCGGAATTCCGCTGTGCCCAATATTATTATTCGCTTTAATGGGCTTTAATCCAAGTTTTCCGATTTTTCTTTCCATCTCAATTCCCTCCTTCAATTCGTTTCGAGCTTTATGTAAGTGCCATTTTACGGTTCCTTCGGGTATACGCAGTTCTTTCGAAATAGCGGATACGGATTTGTTTTCGTAGTAGTAAGAAAAGACGATTTCTCGACGAATTTTGGTCAGATAAGCAATTTCACGCCGAAGTCGATTCACCTCCTCCTCCGTCTCGCCGAAACTGTAATCCTCTTCATAGGGAAGATGCATACCGTCAATGGAAACCCCTTGGTGCTTTTTCTTTGAAGAAACGAATTTCGAGTACACATACTCGCTTATCCTCAGGATATAGCCGTCGAGATTGTAAACTTCATCAACCTTTAACAGGGATCCGTACAGTTCACAGACAATATCCGAGCAGAGCTCTTCCGCTTCCGTATATGAAAAGGACTTTCGGATCGCGAATCCATAAAGTTTCGGCAGATAAGCCGTTATAATTTCATCCGCTTTTTGTTTGTTCATTGTATATTACCTCGGAACCGTTTGCTTATATAGTGGGCCGGAATTGAAGAAGGTTGGTGTTTTATTAAAAATTTTTAATTTTTTCCTTCGATCGATTCCCTAGGGTTCAGAGTTTACAATCAACTCAGTACCATTATAATCGAATTCGGACCTTTTTCCCTTTCATCGAATTACAATTTCGTTTTCTTTATCATCTTCTGAAGAGATAAAGCGATAAATCCCCTTGCTTTTTGCTTTGTCGAGGACTTAAGCTTCGATTCGCCATAAAGGTATAAATAATATATAATATAAATTGTAAAAGGAAAGCTGAGGAGGTATGAAATGGCTTTAAAAGAAAAGGTGAAACATAAATGGAATTTGAGAAAAATAACCGGTACGATCCTATCCTTGTCCTTAATTACCTCGATCCTTTATATTCTCGTCATTCTTTTTCTGTCATGGACGGGACTTGATAGAAGCGGGGAAAGCCGTGAGAATATGAATTATCCCCTGCTCCTCGTCCAATGCGGTTTATGTCTTGCGGTCATGACGATTCCCCGCCTTATTGACCGAAAATGGGCCATGGGCTTGCCCGATTATATGTTCGTACTTTACTACATCTTTCTCTTCTGTGCCGTCTTTCTCGGCGACGTGTTAAGGTTTTTTCAACTTATTCCTTTTTGGGACCTTTTGCTCCACGGATTCAGCGGCGCCATGCTTGCCGCTTTAGGCTTCGCGTTTATTCGTATGGTTAATAAAAAGAAGGTTCGTATCCGGCTGAGCCCCTTCTTCGCTTCACTTTTTGTCTTCTGCTTTGCGGTGGCAATTGCAGCCCTTTGGGAGATCTATGAATACGTTTTTGATTCTTTACTGTCTTTAAACATGCAAAAATACATGCTTGAGGACGGCACGCCTTTTATCGGCCGAGAGGCCTTGGCGGACACCATGGAGGATTTGATCGTCAATACCGTAATATCTTTTATCGCTGCCGCCATAGGTTATGTGATATACAAAAGAAAAGAAAAGGGGACCTATCGCCCCTTTACGGTTTTCTTCCGTTTATTTACCTTTCAATTTCCGTTTCGATCAAGCTGACCTCTTCGATCCCTTTTGTCGGATCCTCCGGAATCCGGAAAGTTTTGATTTCACATTTTCCAAACTTCGCCGTCCATTCCCTTTGAAGTATGGGAATTCGGATTTCGGTCTTCGTTTCCTTTCCCGATGTCTCGTAGCACCGTAAAATATAGCCGTCCTCGTCCTCGGCCCTTTTGAACACCGAAGCAATGATATTCTCGGCACCGATCCTTATTCCTTCCATGACTTGCGGCAGAGGTCCTTCGTGATAGGTTTCCATGATGCCTAGGGGCTTTACGTTGAGCTCGTAAGCCTTTTTCACCAAATTTTCATCCTGCCATCCTCCGGAATGAGGCACAAGTTTATAGCTGAACTCCTGCACGCCTTGATCTAAGAATTCGCACCATTCGTCCCTCATACCGTAGTGGTCCGCAATGATGGAGCTGTTGGCGATTGTCATCCGCATATCATTTTCCAAAACACTGAAACTGTATTTAGAATCGTTGAGAAGAGCCAAACCGTAAGTTTTTTCCCCTAACTTTCCCGAAAGGTCGATCCACTGCTGGCCCGGTTCCTCTTCCCCGTTGGCCGGTCTTTCGATGTAACCGTAAGGAATCTCGTAGGTAGCCTTCGGTTTTTCCACATTCACCGGAAAAGAAAGCTTCAGCATCTTGTGTTTTTCTCTCCAATCCAGCTTCACCCGAACTTCGATTTCCGGTTTATCCCGATAGAGGATAAAATCCTGCCTCAAAACCGAATCGTTGTAGCGGCTTGTGACACGCATCATCCATCTTAAAGGACCTTGTTCCATAAGTTTTACCGATGCATCGGAAAATCGGCCGATTTCGTCGGAAAACTCGAATACGCCGTGGGCCCAAGTGTCGCAGCGGTGAATGTCAATCACGACGGGAACGGCTCCTCTTCCTTTCAACACTTCAACGCAGGATCTTTTATCGTATAAGCTCTTGATATATCCCGTATGCTCTTCGAATTCCACCTTTATATACGGATTTTCAACTACATTCTTTGAATCTGTCCGGGCCTCTTCTTTGCTATCGAAAACCGCTTCTTCAAACTCCTTGTTTAGGTATACCCAATACACCCGATAGCCGAAAGCCGGAACCGAAGCTTCGAAAATGGTGTTCCACTTATCCGGGCCATTGGTCTGAGGCCCCCTTACCACTTGAAGGGGAAGGGGATTTCCCTTTTCGTCGGTAATACCTTTGGCAAGGGCGTTTACCTGAAGGGTTCCCTTAACTTCCCAAGACAAAGGATTAAACACGACGAAGGGGCTTCCTTGATTCTCATACTCCCATAAATACCAGTGGTTTTCCTTGCTCCTTCGTCCCGCTTTTTGCGGCATGGTGTCAATAGCCCAGGATAACTTTTGGAGAGCACCGTTCAGAACCCAGGCGCCGGTGTGGAGGGCAAAGCCGTGGAATTCTTTTGCATCCTCGAAGGCTTCTTTAATGATGCAGCCCCCCATAATATCGTGGAATTGGTTGAACATAACCTTTTCCCAAGCGGTTTGGATTTCCTTTCCGGGATACGGGAAGCCAAGCCTTTGATGGGCTATGGCGGCGAACTTCTCCGCGCTACAAAGCCTATGTTCCGCTTTTCGGTTATCCGCTTTAATCTGCCAAGAGGCGGAATAGCAGCCGCTTGCATGGTGCTGAAGATCATCCTTTACAACCGGCAGGGTATCCCCTTTGTCCTTTATGGATTCGAAATATTTTTCAAGACAGCTGAACAGGAATCGTTCACCGTCTTCTTCCTTTTGTAATTTCCTTATGGCTTCGATGTTTGCAATGGTAGGACCGCCTCCGTGGTTTCCCACGCCGTAAAAACACATAAAGTCGATTCCTTGTGCCTCGGCCAACTCTTCGGTGCGCCGTATCTTGTCGATCACATCGCCTCTTCTTCCACCGGAATAGCCAAAGGGAATCTTAAAAGTCAACACTCGGCTTCCGTCAGGACTTTCCCACCAAAATACATTGCCGGGCAGTTCCTTTTCATGGTCCCCCGGTCTTTGAAATACGTAGTAGTCTAAGCCGCTTTTTTTAAAGATTTGGGGCAGCATGCCGTTATGGCCGAAAGAATCCACATTGTAGCCGACTTTCACGGCTTTTCCGAACTTTTCGAGAAAATATCGCCCGCTGTAGAGAAGATGGCGGACAAAGGACTCTCCCGACGGGATATTGCAGTCCGGCTGGTTCCACATTCCCCCTACGATGGACCAGCGGCCTTCCCGTACCCTTTCTCGAATCTCTTCGAACATTTTGGGCTCATTTTCCTCGATCCATTTGTAGTAGGGAGCACAGGCCGAGGTAAATACGAATTCCGGGTATTCTTTCAGCCTGTCTAAAGCCGATTGAAAGGTGGCTTTTATTTCTCCGTAACCTTCCTGCCACCGCCACAGCCATACCGGATCGATATGGGCATTGCCGATCAAATGAATTTTTCGCCCCTTCTTCACTGCTTTTCCCTTCCTTTCATTTGAAGTCCTTCCGCTTTTCACTATGTTTATAAAATCATAAAACGGCTTGCAAAAGCAATACATTCCCATAAAAAAACCGGTATTTATCCTTCCGCAAAGATTCTCCGCAGGTTATAATAGGCGTTGAGAGGAAATATTTGTGTTTTTAATGAAAGGAATACGGCGAATATGGAAGAAGCAAGAATCATCGTAAACACAACGATGTCGAAGGAAGACTACAGGAAGTTTTTGTACACGGCCACTTTCCGAAGAAACAAGGCCCTTATTCCGCTCCTTTTATTGATCTCATTAATCGGAAGTTTCATCATTAGCCTGGATGGAAGCCGTTTGAACATTCCGATGCTTCTACTGAGCTGGATTCTTTTGTTTTTATTAGCCGTCGCCGCGGTTATGTTTAAAGTTGAACGAAAAAATGCCCGGCGAATCAAGACGGATAAAACCGGTAGCTTTGACAGCACCAACACCTTGAAATTTTACGAGGATAGAATTGTTTTCGAAAACAAGGAACTAAAGTCCTACGGGGAGCTCAAGTACGATCAGTTTTTCACCTTATTGGAAAGCAAAGATTACTTCATTTTCTACTTAAACATGAACCAAGCGTCCTTAGTAAGGAAGAAGGATATTGAAAACCTACCCGAATTCAAGGAGTTTATCGTCGAAAAATTCGGGGATAAATACAGGAAGGTATAAGCCCTAAATGCCGTCTGTCCCGAAAAAATCGAATATCTTCCTCCGCCGACTTGAAATCGAATTCAGTAGAGTACAGCCTGCCTCTTCCTACCTCCAAAACTTTACTGCGTCTTTTTTATCCTCGATATTGTAGGCAACAATTTTACGCAGCAGTTCATAATTTAAAGGATCGTTCCATTTGATTCGAAACAAACCCTGTGTATAGGAATAACCGGCTTTCTCGATTTCCTTTTCAAATTTATCAATGGCCGCAGCCTCGGGAGCTACGGCCATGTGATTTTTCGCAATACTAAAGCCGATTATGAATGTTCCGTGATCGGTGAACATAGGCTGCTTCCACTTTATTTCCTCTTTAAGCTGAGGAAAGGAAGTTTTGATAAAGCCCAGGATCCTCTCCATCCGTTCTCGTTTGAAAGAATCGTCGATACCGTTTAAAAAACTTTGAAATCCTTTCATAACATCTATCCTCGTTAATCTTTATCGTTTTTCTTTCCGCCCATAGTTCCCCGTGGAACGAAAGATTCAAAAAGTCAGCCGATTATATGACCGAATCCATACGGTCCATTTCTTCGAGGTCTTCTTCTCTTAACCGGTAGATTATAAATTTTTCTTTATTGCAGGTCTGTCCCGGCACCTTTATTTTATCAACAATCGTAAAAGGAGTAGAGGTTCTTAAGAAATCTTTAAACTCCTTTAAAGGATAATAAAGGATCAAATCCACCGTTCTTCGGTCCTTTTCTACGGAATGCAGAATATTGAAAACCACTTTTCTGAATATATTAACCGAAAAGGGATTAAAAAAGTAAAAACAATTATCCATCTTATCGATTTTATAATGCTGTGCAAGGCCGTATTCAAAGATGATGGGCGCATCGATATGCTTGGCCTTAAGTCTGTAGCTCGCCTTGTTTTCAAGAGCTTATTCAAAGGTCTTATCGTTCGCTTCGATGCCAACCACGGGTATTTGCAAGCGATTATGTAAATAAAAGGCCACCCTGCCGCGGCCGGATCCGAAGTCTACGATTCGGTTGATATCCTTGAACTTGTATCTCTTGCACAGTTTCGCCAAGGCTTTATACGGCGTCGGCTCGTATCGGTTGTATTGAACGTTGTTGTCATTCCATTCCCTTATTCCTACGGTACGAATACCGAGCTTTTTATCTATTTTTCTTTCTTCCATTCCATTCTCCTTCGTAATTCGTGTTATTTTTCATTTCTCTATATCTTTCGGATTTAAGGACGGTAAATCGTAAAACCCCTTATGTTAAGAATAAAGTCGGGACCGCATGACACCATGAAATGGACAAACTACGATTCTTGACGTCGGAAAGCGGATCCCGTCCAAGAATGATTAAGCTTGAAGATTTTATACTTTCAAATCAATTTCCAAAAGAATGGGCGTATGGTCCTGCCTGGAACCGGAATCCACCATTTCGGATCTTTTTACCCGATCTGCGATTCGATT